>DASWYX010000216.1:0-7536 GCA_036404755.1 Pseudoduganella sp. | reverse complement strand
GGACCTGGACGGCGACTGGAGCCACCACTTCCACAGCGGCGGCGACAACCGCCTGTCTTATGTCGTCGTCCGTGACGGCAAGAACATCGCGATGACCGGCCGCCGCGGCGACTGGACGGAAGCGGGCAAGTTGCGCGCCGAGACCAAGGGCGACTACCTGTGGGTGCGCAAGGACGGCAAGCGCTACCTGATCCAGGACCCGGCCACGCTGGCGAAAATCAATGAAGCGTGGAAGCCGGTGGAAGCGATGGGCGCGAAGATGGAAGCCGAAAGCAAGACGATGGAAGTGCACAGCAAGGAAATGGAAAAGCTGGGTGCACAGATCGAGAAGGCGGTGGAAGAGGCGATGGGCAGCCGCGAGCAGCGCGCCGCCAACCGTGCCGCCGAGCGCAAGCTGGAAGCGATCGGACGCCAGCAGGAGCGCATCGGCCGCGACATGGAACGCGTCGGCCGCCGCATGGAAGGCGCCAGCGACGCCCAGCGCAAGCAGCTCGACGAGGAAATGCGCGCGCTGCAGGCGAAGATGGAACCGCTGACGGCTGAAATGGCGCAAGCGTCGAAGCAGCTCGCCGAGGTGCACGCGAAGCTGGCGCTGGACCGCGAACCGATGAACAAGCTGCACCAGCAGATGGCTGAAGCGAGCAAGCCGATGCGCGAGCTGGGCCGCAAGATGGGCGAGCTGGGCCGCGAGCAGGGCCGCCTCTCGCGCGAGGCCGACAAGACGGTGCGCAGCCTGATCGACGAGGCCATCACCTCCGGCCGCGCCAAACCTGTGCTCTAATTGGCTTATCCCGGCCGCCGCAGCGCGCGGCCGGATTTGCCATATGAAGGTGCACGTGCATTCGGAGGGCTTCAGTTTCGGGCCCATGCAGGCCGCCAGCGAAGCCACGCTATACCTGGTCACGGAACCCAACCAGCTCGATGATTTCGTGCGTGCGCTGGAAGCGATCGGGCACGCCTACGCGGACCACGCCACGCTGATGGCGCGTGCGCCATGGCCGGGTTAGAATCGTCCAATGCACATACGACGCCTGCTCCCCACCGACGCCGCCATCTTCCAGGCCCTGCGCCTGCAGGGCTTGCGCGAAGCCGCTTCCGCTTTCAGCTCCAGCTATGAGGAGGAACATGACACGCCGCTCGACTCCATCGGGCAGCGCCTGGCCGTGCGCAATTTCTTTGGCGCCTTCGCCGGCGACGAGCTGGCATGCATGGTCGCAGTCGGGCGCGAGACCTCGCTCAAGCTGCGCCACAAGGCCTGGATCCGCGCCATGTACGTGGCGCCGGCCTACCGCCGCACAGGCGCCGGGCGCCGCCTGATGGAACACGCCATCGCCTTTGCCGCCACGCTGGACGGCGTGCAGAAAATCGACCTCGCCCTCACGGCCGGCAACGATGCCGCACAGCGCCTCTACGAATCGCTCGGCTTCCAGGCGTTCGGCCGCGAGCCGAATGCCCTGATCGTCGATGGCGTCAGCTACGACGAAGTGACGATGTCGCGCACGCTCTGAGCGTACACCGGCGCAGGCGGCGCGAGCGCCGCTTCGAACTGCGCGGCGGGCAGCGGCATGCCGAACAGATAGCCCTGGAAGGCGCGGCAGCCCTGGCTGGCAAGGTAGCGCTGCTGCTCCGGCGTTTCCACCCCTTCGGCGATGGCCGACAGGCCCATGGCGTCGGCTAGGGTCAGGATGGTCTTGGTGATGGCCGCATCGTCGGCATTGCTGGTGATGTCGCGCACGAAGGAACGGTCGATCTTCAGCTGGCACAGGGGCAGGCGCTTCAGGTAGGCCAGCGACGAATAGCCGGTGCCGAAGTCGTCCAGCGCGATGCCGACGCCGGCCGCCTGCAGCCGCGCCATCTTCGCGATCGATGCTTCCACATCGTCCAGCAGCAGGCTTTCCGTCAACTCCAGCTTCAGGCGCTGCGCCGCCGCGCCGCTGGCGGCCAGCGCACCCAGGACCTGCTCGACGAAGTCGTCCTGGTGGAACTGGCGTGCACTGACGTTGACCGACAGGCTCAGGCCGGCCGTGGCCGCGCGATCCGCCCAGGCGACCAGCCGCGCGCATGCCGCCTGCAGCACCCAGGCGCCGAGCGGCAGGATCAGGCCGGACGATTCGGCCGCGGGAATGAATTCGGCCGGTGACACCAGCCCGCGCTGCGGATGGCGCCAGCGCAGCAGCGCCTCGGCGCCCGTTACGCGGCCGGCGCCGTCGACCTGCGGCTGGTAGTACAGCTCGAACTGCTGCTGCACCAGGCCCTGGCGCAGGTCCGCATCCAGCGCAGCGCGCGCGCTGACCACGGTCTGCATGGCGGGATCGAAGAAGCACATCGTATTGCGTCCGCTGGCCTTGGCCTGGTACATCGCCATGTCCGTATGCTTCAACAGTTCTTCCACGCTTTCGCGCTCGCCGCGGAACACGGTGATGCCTACGCTGGACGTGCAACTGTGGCGGTGCTGGCCCATCGTGTAAGCCTCGTTCTGCTTGGCCAGCAGCTTGGCGCCGATGCTGCGCGCCTGCTCGGCCGCCACGCGCGGATCCTCGGCCAGGTTCTCCAGCAGGATCACGAATTCGTCGCCGCCCAGGCGCGCCACCGTGTCGCTCTCGCGCACGCAGGACACGAAGCGGCGCGCGACCTGCTGCAGAAGCTGGTCGCCTACATTGTGGCCCAGCGTATCGTTCAAGTCCTTGAAGTTGTCGAGGTCGATGAACAGCAGGGCGCCGCATTGGCCGGTGCGCGCGCTGCCCGCCAGCGCATGCTGCAGGCGGTCCATCAGGCAGCGCCGGTTCGGCAACTGGGTCAGGAAATCGAACAGCGCCAGGTTGCGGATTTCCTGTTCGGCCGCCTTGCGCTCGGTGATGTCACTCAGCGCGCACACATGGTGGGTGACTTCGCCCGCCGCATTGCGCACGGCCGTGATCACCAGCCAGCAGGGCACACGTGTGCCATCCTTGCGGCGCTGCCAGACCTCGCCCTGCCAGGCGCCGCCGGTCGCCATCGTGTCCCAGATGCGCTGCAGGAAGTCGTCGTCGTGGCTGGCGGCATCGCACACGCGCAGCTCCTGGTCCAGCACATCGCGCTCGCTGAAACCGGTGATGTCCGTATAGGTGCGGTTCACGCGCAGGATCACGTGCGCCGCATCGGTGATCGCCATGCCCTCCTGCGACTCGAAGGCGGTGGCGGCCACGCGCAGGTCGGCATCGGCCTTTTGCCGCTCGCGCAGGTAGAGGGCAGTGGCGGTGGCGGCCGCCACCAGGATGCCGCCGGCCAGCTCGATCACGAGGAACAGCCAGAAGCGGCGCAGGCCCTGATGCAGCAGGCCCGGAAGGGGACGCAGGATGTACACGCCCATCGACTTGTCCGGCAGCGCGTGCGCGGCCAGCAGCGTCGGCACGTCGCCGGCGCCGATGCGG
This sequence comes from Pseudoduganella sp., assembly GCA_036404755.1. Lineage (GTDB taxonomy): Bacteria > Pseudomonadota > Gammaproteobacteria > Burkholderiales > Burkholderiaceae_D > Rugamonas. The sequence continues at coordinate 4,126 of DASWYX010000216.1, read as the reverse complement.
TAGAGGGCCGGCATGGCCGCGCCGTGCCAGGGCGCCATGCGCACCGTGTCGACGCGCTCGCGCCCGTAGCGCTGGCGCAATTGCGCCGCGCCCAGCGTGGCGGCCGGCGCCGCGGGCAAGGCCTGGTAGCGCAGCGCGGCATCGGTGGCGAGGATGATCACGCCGTTTGCGTCCGTTATCCAGGCACTGCCCTGGTTGACCATCGAGGCCAGCGCAGCGGCGTTGACCTTGATCGCGGCCACACCCAGGAAGCGTCCCTCGTCGACGATGGGCTGGGCGTAATACAGGCCGCCCGGCTGGCCGTCGCGGCCCACGCCGTATTGCTGCCCATGTTGCCCCGCGCGCGCCTGTGTGAAGTAGTCGCGGTCGGCGAAATTTCGGCCGATGAAGCGCGCGGCCTCGGCCAGGTTACTGGTGGCGACGCAGTCGCCGTGCGCATCGAGCACGAACATCGCTTCCAGCTTCAGCGCAGCGGCCATCGGCGCCAGGCGCTTGCTCAGCGCAGCGCCATCATGCGTCTGCAGCGCGCCGCGCACGTCCGCATCGCGCGCCAGCATCAGCGCAAAGCCCAGCAGGCGGGCCTGGTTTTCCTCGATGTTGCCGGCCACGTTTGCCGCCTGCTCGCGTGCCAGTTGCAGCTCGTGCTGGTACAGCTCATCGCTCATGCGCTGCTGGAAGTAGCTGGCGCCCAGCCAGGCGACAACCGTCCACGCCACGACCAGTACGCCGATCAGGCGGAACGAGCGCTCGAAGGAGAACAGGCGGCGCCGGCCTACATAGGTGGCGATGATGGTGACGGCGATCAGCAGGCAGGTGAAAACCAGCACGGAGGCGGCCAGCACGCTGGGGCTGACGTGGGCGGTGCCGCTGGCGGCGCGCTCGTCGCGCACGAAATAGGCGGCCGCCATCGCCGTGTAGTGCATGCCGGCGACGGCCAGTCCCATTACGACGGAGCTCCACAGCGGCGAGCGCGCCAGCCGGAACTTCAGCCACAGCGCCAGCGTGGCCAGTCCCGCCGCCACGCCGATCGACAGCAGGAACAGCCGCAGGTCGTACTGGATCATGCCGCTGAATTGCATGGCCGCCATGCCGGTGTAGTGCATGGCGCCGATGCCTGCACCTAGCAGTGTACCGGCGCTCCACAGGCGTAGCTTGCTGGGAGGGCCCTGGCTGATCACTTGCAGCGCGAGCGCGCTGGCCAGCATGCCGGGGATGGTGGAGAGGAAGGTGAGCCAGGCGTCGTAGCTGCTGGAGCAGGGCAGGGTGAAGGCCAGCATGCCGACAAAGTGCATGGCCCAGATGCCCAGGCCCAGGCACACACCGCCGGCCGCGAGCCACACGCCGCGCCGCGCCTGTCCATGCGCGATGGTCAGTTGCTGCGACACGAGCAGCGCGGCGTAGGAGGCAAAGATGGCGACGGCAATGGACAGGCTGACCAGCAGCGCATCGTAGTGGCCCAGATACAGCAGGCTGCTGTCTGGTTCGCCGAGAACGAGATGGAGGTAGCCGAACATTGCAACCCTTCTTCCGGAGTTCGTAAGTTCTACAACTGGCAGCAGGCGATCTCGCGACACCTGATTACATTTGGTCGATCTTGCAGAAGAAATTTCGCTCTGTCAATTTTTGCTAGGCCGCGGCTAGTGGCTTGCTAGCCGGTGGCTGGTGACATTCAATCCGCAAGCCAGTCGCTTTCCAGCTGGTCTTCGCGCCGCCGCTGCTTCGGCACGCGACGGTCCACCTGCTGCTCGGCGCGCAGGCGGCTTTGGTCGACCAGCAGCAAGGCGCTTTGCAGCGTTTCGCTCATGCACTTCGCGGCGGCCTGGATGGCCTCGGTGGGCGAGGGCGGTTTGTCGCCGGCGTGCGCGAGCGCCGCACGCCGCAGCTTGTCCGCCTGCGTCCAGTCACTTTCATGCGGGCGGCGTATCCACAAGTCGCGCCAGGCGTTGTGGCCCGCGCCGTCAATCGCGACGGTCATCTGCCGCGGCGATGTTGCGCGGCCGCGGAAGACCAGGTCTTCATCGATAACGTCGGCGTAATAGCACTCGCCCAGGAAGTGCATGCGCACGCGCGTGCCGGATGGCAGGAACAGGCTTTTCCATTGATAGCCGCGCGGTGGCGCAGCCGCTTCCTGTTGCGCGGCGATCCAGAACTTCACCGCACGCGTGACCGCTTCGGACAGGCAAAGCGTACTGCCGGAAGTACGCAGAAACATCGCCAGTTCCGAAACGATGGCGTGAGAAAGCAATTCATCCCGATGAAGTTCGTCCATGATCAATTCCTCCTTGATGCTTGGACCCGGGCCTCAACGGGAAGTTCGGTGCATGGGGTCATATTCGCTTCCGAGTCAGTCACTCGTTCCGTCTCGTTTGCCCTTCTCGTTCTGTCTCTTTCCGTCTCATTCCGTCTCGTTTTGCCTAGGACTGAAAACGAGACGGAATGAGACAAAACGAGACAGAATGAGGACCCCGAACGAGACAGAATGCGTGACTGACTTGGACGACACTATGACCCCCTGAATTGCCGGGCGCGCGGTGGAAGCTGTGCTGGCATAATGTGGGGCAAATCAGGAGACCCTACAGACGATGAAAAAGCACATCACCACCATCGCGCTCAGCCTGCTCGCTCAGGCCGCGCTGGCCTGCAAGATTCCGCCGCAGGCCTACGACATGCGCGCCTACCTGCGCGATGCGGACATGCCGAAAGTCGTGGTGAAAGCGAAAGTGGAAGAAGTCACGGAGTTGCTGCGGCAGGGCGGCGTGGTCGAGCAGCGCGCCGAACTCGCCACGACGTCCTGGTGGCGTGGCGAAGCGACGCCGAATATCACGATGATCGCCAACTCCGGCGGCATGGGCGGCACGAGCTGCGAAGGCGTGTGGGACTTCTCGGTGAAGGTCGGCGAAGAGTGGCTGATCGTCGGCGTGATCAACGACGGGGTCGTGCATCCGCTGCCGCGATTAAGCACCCGCATCATCGATGGCCGGGTTCCCCCGCAATTGCGCAAATTGCTCGGCCGCAGCCGCAGCGCCGCCGATAGCTGACAGGGCCAGGCGGTACGTCGGCCAGGGCGGCATCAGGGACCGGGTTCGGCAGCTATCCGCTGAACCGCGCCGGCCAGTTCACGGGGAAAGGCGCGCAGTTCAGCGGGGTAGTCCACGGTCAGATGCGTTCCAGCTTGGCGACGGAGAGGTCGAGCACTTTCATGCCGACTGCGCCGAAGTTGATCTGGGCGCGGCAGTTGGAACCGCTGCCTTCGATGTTGACGATCACGCCTTCGCCGAACTTGGCGTGGGCCACCGACTCGCCGATGCGCCAGCCGCCGCTGGCGCCGGATTTCTGGTTGATGCGGGCGGCCAGGCGGTTGTCGGCCGAGGGCATGGCAGGGATGTCGTCCCAGGCCGACTTGCGCGAGCCGCCGTACCAGCTTGGCTGCACGCGCGGCGACAGCCACTTCAGCGATTCCTCCGGCAGCTCATCGAAGAAGCGCGACTTCATGTTGTAGCGCGTCTGGCCGTGCAGCATGCGCGTCTGGCAGAAGGACATGTACAGGCGCTTGCGCGCGCGCGTGATCGCCACGTACATCAGGCGGCGTTCCTCTTCCAGGCCGCCTTCCTCCTTCGAGCTGCTCTCGTGCGGGAACAAGCCTTCTTCCAGGCCGGTGATGAAGACGTTGTCGAATTCCAGGCCCTTGGCCGAGTGCACGGTCATCAGCTGCAGCGCGTCCTGGCCTTCCTGCGCCTGGTTGTCGCCCGCTTCCAGCGAAGCGTGCGCCAAAAACGCCGACAGCGGCGACATCACGGTCGCCAGCGGCGCATCGGCGTCGAGGATTTCCACGCCGTCGGCCGTCACCAGCGCCTCGCCGGCAGCAGCCTGCGCCGGCGGGCCGAGATGGGCCGGCGCGCCCTGGCCGAAACCTTCCTCCGAAACGAACTGCGTGGCCGCCGACACCATCTGCTCCAGGTTTTCGATGCGGTCCGCGCCTTCCTTCTCGTTCTGGTAATGCTGCAGCAGGCCGGACGATTCCAGCGTGATGCGCACCAGTTCCGGCAGCGCCATCTGCTGCGTCTCGAAGCGCACGCTTTCGACCAGCTTGACGAAGGCGCCCAGCGAGCTGCCCGCCTTGCCGACC
>DASWYX010000215.1:0-5881 GCA_036404755.1 Pseudoduganella sp. | reverse complement strand
GAACAGCACGCGCGGATAGTGCTTGTCCTGGAACACGTTCTGGTAGGGCGAGTATTTGCTGATATAGGCCCACTGCTTCGGATCGTCCGGGTCGCCGTATTCGCCCATCCACGATGCGCCGGCCAGCAGCTTGCTGTAGCGCTGCATGTCCAGCAGCGGTACCTGGCAGACCACGGCATTGAACAGGTCCGGACGCTGGGTCAGGGCGGCGCCCACCAGCAGGCCGCCGTTGGAGCCGCCCATGATGCCGAGGTGGCGCGGGCTGCTTACCTTGCGCTTGATCAGGTCCTGGGCCACGGCGATGAAGTCGTCGAACGCCTTCTGGCGGTTTTCCTTCAGCGCCGCCTGGTGCCAGCGCGGACCGAATTCGCCGCCGCCGCGGATGTTCGCCAGCACGTACACGCCGCCTTGCTTCAGCCAGGCCTCGCCCGTGGTACCGCTGTAGAAAGGCTTCATCGATACTTCAAAGCCGCCATAGCCATACAGCACCGTGGGGTTCTTGCCGTTTAATCTGGCTTCCCGGTTCATGACCACGAAGTAGGGCACCAGCGTGCCATCCCTGGACGTGGCGTGGAACTGCTTCACGGTGTAAGGCGTGGCGTCGAAGAAGCCGGGCAGGGACTTCAGCGCGCTGCGCTCGTCGCTGCCGCTGTGCGCCAGGTACATCGTGGTCGGGTTCAGGAAGTCGGTAACGGTGAGGAAGTAGTCGTCGGATGCGATGGCGTCCACCGAGTGCACTTCCAGTGTGCCGAAGGCGGGGGCGTTCACCTTTCGCTGCACCCATTTGCCGTCGGCGCGGGTGTATTCAACCAGGCGGTTCTTCACATTATCGAGGACGTTCAGCAGCAGGCTGCCCCTGGTGGCAGCCACACCGTCCAGCGACGTAGTGGGCGTGGGCGTGAACAGCACCTCGAACTGGCGCTCGCCGGCCAGGAATTTGCGGAAGTCCATCGCCAGCAGGGCGCCTTGCGGGTAGCGCTGGCCGCCCACGTCCCAGTCCGAACGCAGCTCGACGATCATCTGGTCGCGCACGGTGTAGGCCGTGGCGTCGTCGGGCTTGTCGATCTTCGTCAGCTTGTCGCCCTCGCGCAGGAAAAGCTCACTGCTGTAGAAGCCGATCTGGCGCGAGATGAACTGGTGGTCGTAGCCGGGCGTGAAATCCTTGTAGGCGCCGACGCCGAGGTCCTCCGGCTTCGCTTCGAACAGCGTGCGCGCGGCGGACAGCGGCGTGCCGCGCTTCCATTCCTTGACGATGCGCGGATAGCCGGACGTGGTCAGCGAACCTTCGCCGAAATCGGTGGAGACGAAGATGGTGTCGTTATCGATCCAGCCGACATCGCTCTTCGCTTCGGCCAGCGTGAAGCCATCCTTGACGAAGCTGCGCGTGGTGGTATCGAACTCGCGCACCACATGCGCATCGCCGCCGCCGCGCGACAGCGAAATCAGGCAGCGGTCGCCTTTCGGGTACATGCAGTGGGCGCCGTGCCACACCCAGTTTTCCTTTTCGTCGGCGGCCAGCTTGTCCAGGTCGATCACGGTTTCCCATTCGGGCTCCGGCTTCTGGTACTGCTGCATCGTGGTACGGCGCCAGATGCCGCGCGTGTGGTCGGCGTCGCGCCAGAAGTTGTACAGGTAGTCGCCATGTTTTGCGACGAAGGGAATGCGCTCTTTCGAGTTGAGGATGGTGCGCAGGCGTGCGTTGACGGCCGGGTATTCGGGCCGCGTTTGCAATTCCTTCAGCGCGATCGCGTTCTGTTCCTTTACCCAGGCCATCGGCTTTTCGCCGGCCACGTCTTCCAGCCACTGATAAGGATCGGTTTTCCCGGCGTGTGCCTGGCCCAGAGCCGCCAGTCCCAGCACCATGCCGCCGGCCAGTTTACGGTACGAACGCATGCTTTCTCCTTCGCGATTCAGAGTGTGTACTGTACACCAATCTTGCCATTTTGCACTCAGCGGCATAGACTGGTCCGCATGAAAACGCCCACCCTTATCGTGCTCGCCGCCGCCGGAGCCGCGGCCGCTGCGGCGCAGGCCCAGACCATGGTCACGCACCAGAAATCGGCGTCCGGCGAGCGCGTGCTGCTGGTCGAGGCGACCGTCGCCCAGCCGCCCGAGCGGGTGTGGAAGGCGTTCGCAACGGAGGAGGGTGCGCGTTGCTGGGTGGCGCCGGCCGTGAAGCTGGATTTCCGCACCGGTGGCAGCATGCAGTCCAACTACGACGCCAAGGCGGGCGTGGGCGGGCCGGGCACGATCCGCCTGGGCATCACGAACGTCATCGAAAACGAGCTCCTGACCTACAAGATCAAGCTGACGGACAGCTTCAGCAAGCAGTTGCAGGCGGAAGACGGCAACCTGCAGGAGGTCGTCCGCCTGGAACGCCAGCCGGACGGCGGCACGCGCGTGGTGGCGCAGATGCTGGGCTGGGGCACGGGGCCGGAATGGGACAAGACCTATGACTTCTTCGCGAAGGGGAATGACTGGTCGTTGAAGCAGCTGGTGAATTGCCTGGCTGGGCCGCCAGGCGGCGCGGCCTCACCGTCGCCGAAGCTGGCGCCGATGGCCTTCCTCGCCGGCCAATGCTGGCGCGGCACCATGCCGGATGGGAAAACCACCGATACGCATTGCTTCGACTGGCTGCTGAATGGCCACTATCTGCGCGACCACCACGTGGTGCGCTCGGCGGGCCGTCCGGATTATGTAGGCGAATCGCTGTACTACTTCGACCACGAGCGCAAACAGGTGGCCTACCTCTATTACGAGAACAACGGCAATTATTCGCGGGGCCTGGTGATGGGCGACGATAAGCGCCTGGTCTTCCCCGACGCCCAGTTCCTGATGCCTGATTCAAAGCTGACCTATCGCGCCAGCTGGACCCGCATCGACGACAACAGCTACCAGGCCACCAGTGAATTCCTCAAGGGAGGGAAGTGGGAGCTGGAACAGACCGTCAAATTCAGCAGGGTCCCGCGCTGACGGCCTGCGCTCCCGGCGTAATCAGAGCTGGCGCGCCTCGAAAGTATTGCACTGGGCGATGTCGCCCGACTTGATGCCCCTGGTGAACCAGCGCACCCGCTGGTCGGACGTACCGTGCGTGAACGAATCCGGCACCACTTCGCCGCCCGCCTGGCGCTGCAGCGTGTCGTCCCCGATGGCGGTGGCGGCGGCCAGCGCCGTCTCGATGTCGCCCTGTTCCAGGATGGAGCGCGCGCGGTTGGCGTGATAGCCCCACACGCCGGCGAAGCAGTCCGCCTGCAGTTCCATGCGTACGGACAGCGCATTGGCCTGGCGCTCCGAACCGCGGCTGCGCGCCGCATCGACCTTGGCGGCAATGCCCATCAGGTTCTGCACGTGGTGGCCCACTTCATGCGCGATCACATACGCCTTGGCGAACTCGCCGTTCACGCCGAAGCGTTCTTCCATCAGGTGATAGAAGCTGAGGTCGATATACACCTTGTGGTCAGCCGGGCAATAGAAGGGACCGGAAGCGGTCAGGCCCGCGCCGCAGGCAGTCTGGGTGCGGCCGCTGAACAGTTGCAGCTTGGGACGCTCATATTGCGCGCCCTGTTGCTTAAACAGCTCGCCCCACGTGTCTTCCGTATCGGCCAGCACCACGCGCACGAACTTCGCCTGGCGGTCGTTCGGATCGGTGGCATGAGGCCGGGGTTGCTGCTGGACGGCCACGGGGCCGCCTCCGCTGAGCAGGTTCAGCAGCGTTGATGGACTTACGCCAAGGAAGTATGAGCCGACCAGGGCGATCAGCAGCGTGCCGATGCCGATGGACCTGCCGCCGAAGCCGAAACCGCCGCCTCCGCCGCCGCCATCGCCGCGCACGTCTTCCACATTATCACTCTCCCTGTTGCCTTCCCAACGCATTTGCTGCTCCTTTGTTATGTCTGGTTTCACTATATAGCACGGCCCCGAAGCGTGGCGCATCGTTTGTTGAAAATCTTTACAATTGGCATTTTTGCTTACTGTTGGGGGAAGTGTGAAATCATGGCACTGGGGCGTGGCCCTGCTGGGCGTTGTCGCGGTCGTTGGCGGGCTGGTGTTTGCCTTGCGCGAGCCTGAGCCGGATTGTCCCCGCCTTGCGCCGGAACAGTACCCGCCGAAATGCGTCGCCCTTGCCGAACAGCAGGCCAAAACTGGCGACACGGCCGCCATGCTGCGCCTGGCCCAGCATTTCGAGTCCCGCGACCGTGCTGCCGCAGCGAACTGGACGCGCCAGGCAGCCCAGGCCGGTGCGCCCGCCGCCATGCGCCGCATCCTCGACAATTGCGGCGCGGGCCAGCCTTTCACCGTTGCCGATGCCGAAGCGCTGCTGCCGCGCGCGGGCGAGCTGGAGCAGGCTTACTTCAATCTCGGCGGCTCCTGCAAGCCGGCAGACACGGCCTGGGCCGCGAAGCTGCCGGCGGCGAGTCTGCTGGCGAGCACCGACACGGCTGGCCTGTGCCGGGTGGCTGTGAAGTTTGGCCAACTCGCCGTGTCCCCGGCGGGCGCGAAGCTGGACGCCAGCGTCGCGCGTAAGCTGCTCGGCGAATGCGAGCGCCGCGCCGGTGCGGGCAGCGAGGCCGCGCAACAGGCGCATTCGGTGCAGCAGGTGCTGGACCGCCAGATCCGTCCCGTGCACCTGGAGTAGCTTATTCGAGCTGGTTCACCCATAACGGAGCGGACCAGAGTTGCCTGCCGTCGTCCTGCGTGATCCGCGCATAGTAGAAGTGCGCGCCGGGGGAGGGCGCGATGGTGGGGTCGCCGCTGGATACGCCCGGCAGCGGCTTCACCTCGCCATTGCGGCCAGGCACGCCTTCCATGATGTCCAGCGCGGCGACGCTGCGCCCGCTGCTGCTGGCGAAACGGACCGACAGCGTGAGCGCGCCGCGGTTGTCGAAACGCTCGCCCATGATGTGGCCGTTGGCCGTGAAGTTCAGCTGCGAGCCCTTGTCCATGGTCGCGAACACGCGCCGCGCGGCGACGGCGTCGAGCAGGCTGGCGGGCGTCAGCGGCGTGCCTTGCGGCAGCAGGAATGCGGTGCGGTTGCCGTAGGACGCGCCCCAGTTGGCGCAGTGATTGTCCTGGTTGCTGCTGAAGGCGACGTGGTAGCCGGCTTCGAGCATGCGATTGCAGCTGTCTTCGTAAAAGCTGTGGTGGGTTTCGTCCTCGTCCACGCTGGCCGAGAAGGCCGAGCTGTTCATCACTTCGCATAGCGCCATCACCGCGTCGCCATCCTCGCTCCACGCCAGCGGCTTGCCGTTCACGCGGAACTGGTTCTGCGCCGGATGATTGAACTGGCCCAGCCAGCCGCGCTGCCGCATCAGCGCGTACAGCGCGCCGTAGTCGCCCTTCGCCGTGAACAGGTCGCCGATCACATCGCCCGCGCCGGTGCGCTCCCAGTTCAGCAACACCGGGCTGTTCAGGATGTTCAGGTGGCCACCGTTGGCGATCACGCCCCATTCCATGCCGTACAGCGCGGCAAAGCCTGGATGGGCGACATTGAAATCGGCGGCCTGCGCCAGCCCGCTGCTGTACAGCGTCCGCGCCTGCTCCGGATCGGCATTCGCATCCGTGCCTTCGCTGCTGTCGTACAAGTGGTTGTGCTCGGACGTCAGCAGGAAGTCCAGCCCGTGCCGCAGCGCGAAGCCATAAGCCTCCGCCGGCCCCGCCGCCGCACTCTGCGGCTCCTGCGCGCCATGACAGCCAGGAATCGCGCCGCCACCATCGCTATGTCCCGTCTGGCTATGCAAATTTCCCAGCACAACATCAAACCGCCCCTCATCCACCACCGCTCTCGCCGGCGCTCCGCGCGCTCCCGGCGGCGCGTCCGCGCGGCGCGGGCTGGATGCCGCCGGGACGGCCTCGGCATCGCGCGGGGCCGGTGCGGAAGGCG
>DASWYX010000214.1:0-5352 GCA_036404755.1 Pseudoduganella sp. | reverse complement strand
GTCGGTCGGCACCCCGGTGTTCGCCATCAAGGGCGAAACCCTGGACGAGTACTGGGAATACACCCACCGCCTCTTCGAATGGCCGGGCGATAACGTCTACTCCAACATGATCCTGGACGACGGCGGCGACGCAACCCTGCTGCTGCACCTGGGCGCGCGCGCAGAGAAAGACATCTCCGTGCTGGCCAATCCGGGCTCCGAAGAAGAGATCTGCCTGTTCAACTCCATCAAGGCCCACCTGGCCAAGGACCCGTCGTGGTACTCCAAGCGCCTGCCGCACATCCTGGGCGTGACCGAAGAAACCACCACCGGCGTGCACCGCCTGTACCAGATGCACAAGGACGGCAAGCTGGCCTTCCCGGCGATTAACGTGAACGACTCCGTCACCAAGTCCAAGTTCGACAACCTGTATGGCTGCCGTGAATCCCTGGTGGACGGCATCAAGCGCGCGACCGACGTCATGATCGCCGGCAAAATCGCCGTGATCGCCGGCTACGGTGACGTGGGCAAGGGCTCGGCCCAGGCCATGCGCGCCCTGTCCGCCCAGGTGTGGGTGACCGAGATCGACCCGATCTGCGCGCTGCAGGCAGCGATGGAAGGCTACCGCGTGGTGACCATGGATTACGCCGCCGAACACGGCGACATCTTCGTGACCTGCACCGGCAACTACCACATCCTGACCGAAGAGCACATGCTCAAGATGAAGGACCAGGCCATCGTCTGCAATATCGGCCACTTCGACAACGAGATCGATGTCGCCGCGCTGAAGAAGTACCAGTGGGAGAACATCAAGCCGCAGGTCGATCACGTGATCTTCCCGAACGGCAAGCGCATCATCCTGTTGGCGGAAGGCCGCCTGGTGAACCTGGGCTGCGGTACCGGCCACCCGTCGTACGTGATGTCGTCGTCCTTCGCCAACCAGACCATTGCGCAGATCGAACTGTTCGCCAACACCAAGCAGTATCCGGTTGGCGTGTACACCCTGCCGAAGCACCTGGACGAGAAGGTCGCCCGCCTGCAGCTGAAGAAGCTGAACGCACAACTGACCGTGCTGACCGAAGAACAGGCTGCGTACATCAACGTCAGCGTTGAAGGCCCATACAAGCCGGATCACTATCGTTACTAAAACCTGAACCCGGGCCGGACCCGGAGGGTACGGCCCTGGCACGCGGCTGCCGCGTGTCAGGGTCAGACCCTCGGGTCTGACCCCGGGTTTAGGTCTCCGCTGCGAGGCATCCAATATGCGTTTGGTCCTTCCCTGGTTAATCAATGCCGCAGCGTTGTTCGCTGTGCCTTACCTGATGCATTCCGTCGATGTCACAAGCATCGGCGTCGCCCTGGTTGCAGCCCTCTTGCTCGGCCTGGTGAATACCCTGATCCGCCCGCTGCTGCTGTTATTGACCCTGCCCGTTACCGTGCTGACGCTTGGCCTCTTCATCTTCGTCATCAATGGCCTGATGTTCTGGCTGGTGGCGCAACTGGTGGACGGCTTTCACGTCGATAACTTCGGCTCCGCCATCTTTGGCGCACTGCTGTACAGCGTGATCTCCTGGGCCTTGTCCACTCTCCTGCTTAAAGACGACAATGGCTAACCATAACTTCAGTATCGAATTCTTCCCGCCCAAGACGGCGGAAGGGGCAGAAAAGCTGCGCGCCACGCGCGCCAAACTGTCCGAGCTGCACCCCAAGTATTTTTCCGTGACCTTCGGCGCCGGCGGTTCGACCCAGCAAGGCACGCTGGACACCGTCCTCGAAATCATGGCCGCCGGTGAAGACGCGGCGCCCCACCTGAGCTGCGTGGGCGGCTCGCGCGAATCAATCCGCGCCGTGCTGGAAAAGTACAAATCGCACGGCATCAAGCGCCTGGTGGCGCTGCGCGGCGACCTGCCCAGCGGCTACGGCGGCATGGGCGAGTTCCGCTACGCGAATGAGCTGGTCGAATTCGTGCGCGCCGAAACGGGCGACTGGTTCCACATCGAAGTGGCAGCCTATCCCGAGGTGCACCCGCAGGCGCGTTCGCCTCAGGACGACCTGCAGGCCTTCGTGCGCAAGGTGAAGGCCGGCGCCAATGCCGCCATCACGCAGTACTTCTACAACGCCGATTCCTACTTCCACTTCGTGGAACAGGCGCAGAAGGCCGGCGTGGACGTGCCGATCGTGGCCGGCATCATGCCGATCACGAACTATACGCAGCTGATGCGCTTCTCCGATATGTGCGGCGCGGAGATCCCGCGCTGGGTGCGCTTGAAGCTGGCGTCCTTCGGCGACGATTCCGCTTCGATCAAGGCCTTCGGCCAGGAAGTGGTGACGGAACTGTGCCACCGCCTGCTGAAAGGCGGCGCGCCGGGCCTGCACTTCTATTCGATGAACCAGGCGGCGGCGACTACGGCTATCTGGCAGCAGCTCGTTTAGAACCGAAAACCTGGGTCAGACCCAAAGGGTCAGACCCTTGGACCCCGGGTTTAGGTTCTAAGCCTCCGTAACCACGATATCCAGCGCGATATCGTGGTTATCGACCCCAAACTCCACCTCCAGGCAGCTCCACGCCACGCCAACGGTGGCCGGCCGCGGATCGCGCGCCAGCGTGCGGTCATAGAACCCGCCGCCATACCCCAGTCGGAAACCGCCCGAATTAAAGCCGAGGCAAGGCACCAGCAGCGCCGGCGGGTACGGCTCGATGCGCAGATGCGCTGGCACGGCCACGCCCATGCCATCCTTCACCATGGCTTCGCCGATTTCCCACGATGCGAATTCCAGCGCCGTATCACGCTGCACCACGACCGGCAACAGCAGCCGCACGCCGCGGCGCGACAGTTCCGCATAGGCCGCGTGCAGGTCCGGCTCATCGCGCAAGGGCCAGTAAACGCCCAGCGCATCGACGCCGCTGCCTTCCCACCATTTCACGATATTGGCGCACAATTGACGGTCCCACTGCGCCCGCGTTTCAGCCGGTACGGCGCGCCGTTCAGCCAGCAAACTACGCCTTAAATCGGCCTTAGTCTGTGCGCTGGAGGCTGGTAGCTCGGCAGGGTTGCGTGGTATTCTAGTTGCGCTGGTCATATCGTGAATTACATTGAGAGTCGTACATTGATTTCCCCGTCGAAATGGATAGCCGGCGCACTGATGGTGACCGCATGCGCCACCGCTGGCCTGGCCTGCGCGCAGGATACCGCCATCGATACCCGCAAGGCGGACGACGCCTTCCTGCTGTTGCGTGACTCGGTGCGCCGCGAGGACGCAACCAAGGCCGAATTCTATGCAGGACAGTTAACCGGCTACAGCATTCCTTCCTATGTCGACTATTATCGGCTGAAATCCCATTTCAAGGACGCCACCAACGCAGAGGTGCGCGACTTCCTGCAGCGTTACGAAGGCAGCGCCATTGCCGACCGCCTGCGCAACGACTGGCTGCTGGAGCTGGGCCGCAAGCGCGAATGGTCGACCTTCGATGAACAGTTCCCGCTGTTCGTGCTGCAGGACGATACCCAGGTCAAGTGCTACAACCTGTTGTCGCGCCTGAGCAAAGGCCAGAACGTCGCGTCCGATGCGCGCGCGCTGCTGGTGTTCCCGCCTTACTACGGCGAGGCTTGCAGCTCGCTGATCGCGTCGCTGTACCAGAGCGGCCAGTTCAAGGACGACGATGTGTGGGCGCAGGTGCGCCTGGCCGGCGAGACCAACGCCACCGGTCCCGCGCGCCGCGCCATCGCCTTGCTGAATGGCTCGGACAAGAAAATCGCGCAAGCGATCGATCTCTCGACCATCGTCATGGCCAAGGGCGCAGGCAGCAGTACCGCCGATCATGAAATCTTCCTCGTGGCCCTGGGCCGCGGCGCCAAGACCAGCCTGAAACTGGCGGTCGCTGCGCTGAACCGCAATGCATCGAAACTGACGCCGCAGGAACGCGCCATCGGCTGGGCCAATATCGCGCTGCAGGCTTCCTACGTTCTCGCGCCGGAAACCTCCGAGTACTGGCAAAAGTCGAACGGGGCGCCGCTGACCATCGACCAGGCGCAATGGAAGGCGCGCATCGCGCTGCGCAACCAGGACTGGAAGACCGTGCGCGCCACCATCGCCGCCATGCCGGCATCGCTGCGCAGCGATCCGACCTGGATCTACTGGAATGCCCGCGCGCTGGCCGCGCAGGATGGCAAGAATGCGCCGGAAGTGCAGGCCCTGTACCGCAGCATCGCGGACAAGTCCGATTACTACGGCCTGCTGGCGGCGGAAGAACTGGGCCAGCTGGTGACGATTCCGCCGCCCGGTCCCGCGCCAACGCAGCTGGAAATGGCGGCCATCGGCACCAACCAGGGCTTGCAGCGCGCGCTCAAGTTCTTCAGCCTGCGCCTGCGTTTCGAAGGCACGCGCGAGTGGAACTGGGAGACGCGCAAGCTGAGCGAACGTGAGCTGATCGCCGCCGCCGAATTCGCGCGCCAGAACCACATCCTGGACCGCATGGTGTACACGTCCGAAAAAACGCGTGTGCAGGCCGACTATACGCACCGCTATCCGGTGCCGCACGACGACATCATGCAGCCCACCACCAGCACGCTGGGCCTCGACCGCGCCTGGGTGTATGGGCTGATCCGCCAGGAATCGCGCTTCATCATGGAAGCCCAGTCCACCGCGGGCGCATCGGGCCTGATGCAGGTGATGCCGTCCACCGGCCGCTGGGTCGCCAAGAAGATCGGCCTGACCGACTTCGTGCAGGACATGCTGAGCGACGTGAAGACCAATATCCTGCTGGGCGCAAACTACATGAACATGGTGTTGGGCAGCATGGATGGCTCGCAGGTGCTGGCTACCGCTGCCTATAACGCGGGCCCGGGCCGCCTGCGCTCCTGGCGTTCGGCGCTCACGCGTCCCATGGACAGCACCATCTTCATCGAGTCGATTCCTTACTACGAAACGCGCGGCTACGTGAAGAATGTGATGACCAACGCTACCTTCTACGCCGCCCTGTTCGAGGGACGTCCACAGTCGCTGAAGGCGCGGCTGGGTGTGGTCACGCCGAAGGGCTACACCGATGCGGAGCAGCAGGAGACCACTTTCGGCAGCCGATAACAAGACTGAAAGCGCTTATGCAAACCACCTTACTCGATCCCACCCTGGAACAAACCCTCGCCGCAGCGCGTGCGCCCGGCCTGACGCTCGTGATCGGCAACAAGAACTATTCTTCGTGGTCGATGCGGCCCTGGGTGGCGATGAAGGCGTTTGCGATTCCCTTCACTGAAGTGCGCGTGCTGCTTGACCGTCCGGATACCGCGAACAATATCGCCAAGTGGTGCCACAGCGGCCGCGTGCCCGTGCTGCTGGCCGGCGACATGACGATCTGGGACAGCCTGGCCATCTGCG
>DASWYX010000213.1:0-18150 GCA_036404755.1 Pseudoduganella sp. | reverse complement strand
GAGCGCGGTATCGCCCTTACCGGCAAGGATGCATGGCTGGACCCTTACAACAAGGGGCAGGCGGATGTCACCGGCCATCTCGGCAAGCTGCGCAAGCTCACTGCCGACAATCCCGCCCAGCAAAAGCGCCTGGCCAGCATCGAGGAGGCTTACCGGAGCTGGATTTCGGGAGCCATCGATCCCGTCATCCAGTTGCGCAGGCAGGTAGCCGCCGGCGCTGCCGCCATGGATGCCGTGGTGGCGCTGGAATCGAAAGGCGCCGGCAAGACCAGCATGGACACGATGCGCAAGCTGCTCGGTGACCTCGAAGGCGATGAACGCGCCCTGCTCACGGAGCGCAGCGCGCAAGCACTGCACCTGCAGGCGCTCACCGAGAACACGCTGGCAATCGGCGGCCTGCTGGCGGCCGGCCTGGCCTTCTGGCTGGCGCTCTGGCTGGAGAGGAATATCACTGGGCCGCTGCAGAAAGCGGTGGGCTTGTCGCAGCGCGTTGCGCGCGGCGACCTTACCAGCAGCATCGAAGTCCAGAGCCGCGATGAAACGGGAACGCTGATGAAGGCGCTGGGCGAGATGAACCAGTCGCTGGTGAAGATCGTGCAGGAGGTACGCGGCGGCACCGGCATGATCAATACGGCGGCCGGCGAAATCGCCAGCGGCAATAACGACCTTTCCAATCGCACCGAACAGCAGGCCAGCGCGCTGGAGGAAACGGCGTCCTCGATGGAGGAGCTGACCAGCACCGTCAAGCAGAATGCGGAAAACGCGCGCCACGCCGACAAGCTTGCGCGCGCCGCTTCGGAAGTGGCCACGCGCGGCGGCGAGGTGGTGTCGCAGGTCGTGCAGAAAATGGCAGCCATCAATGAGTCGGCGCAAAAAATCGTTGACATCATCGCCGTCATTGACGGCATCGCATTCCAGACGAATATCCTGGCGCTGAATGCCGCCGTTGAAGCCGCGCGCGCCGGCGAACAGGGGCGCGGCTTTGCCGTGGTCGCATCCGAAGTGCGCAACCTGGCGCAGCGTTCGGCCACGGCCGCCCGGGAAATCAAGGCGCTGATCGATACCTCCGTCGGCGAAGTCGAGGCGGGTAGCAGGCTGGTTGGCGTGGCGGGCGAAACGATGGGCGAAGTGGTGGACAGCGTGCGCCGCGTAAGTGAAATCATCAACGGCATTTCCGCCGCCAGCGACGAACAGCAGGCCGGCATCGAGCAGGTCAATGCCGCGATCATACAGATGGAGCAGGTCACGCAGCAGAACGCGGCGCTGGTCGAACAGGCAGCGGCCGCCGCCAGCGCGATGGAGGAACAGGCAGGCCGCCTGTCGGACGTGGTGCAAGTGTTCACGCTGGCCGGCGGCGCCCCGCCCTCGCGCCAGCACGCCACCGCTGAAAGGCGCCTCATCACGCAATAAGCCGCGTTTCGCTACAATGCGGACCTATGAAAAAACTGATTCTTGTCGCGGTGCTTGCCGCGAGCCAGGCGCTGGCCCAGGACGCCCCGGTTGCCCGCGCCAACTGGGCTGTTGCACGCGCCGGCGGCTATGTCTATACGTTCTATGGGCTGGGCGCCGGAAAGGCCTACAGCGATATCGAGCGTGACGTTCACGCCTTGGACCTGCGCAGCGGCGAGTGGCGCAAGGCCGGCGATATCCCCGTCGAACAAGGCCGCCTGGCCAGCGTGGCCGTCACGGTGGCCGGCTCCGTCTACCTGATCGGCGGCTATACGGTGTCCGCCAAGGGTGAGGAAGTGTCCACGCCTGAAGTCATGCGCTTCACGCCGGACAGCGGCAGCTTCGAACCGGAATCGCGCATGCCCGTGCCGGTGGACGATGCCGTTGCCCTGCCCTGGCGCGACCGCTGGATCGTGCTGGTCAGCGGCTGGCACGACAAAGGCAATGTCGCCGATGTCCAGATCTACGATACGCAAACGAGGCAGTGGAGCAGCGCCACGCCCTACCCCGGAAAACCTGTCTTCGGCCACGCCGGCGGGCTCGTGAAGGATACGATGGTCGTCTGCGACGGCGTTACTTCCGCCAACGGCCCGGATGGCAAAAACCAGTTCGCCATCTCGGACGAATGCTGGCAAGGCACGCTGGACGCGCAGCACGTGGGCCGCATCAGCTGGCGCCAGCTGCCCGCTCATCCCGGTGCACCGCTGTATCGCGCCGGCGCGGTCGGCGACGCCGGCCGCATCCTGTTCGCCGGCGGCAGCAGCCGTCCGTATAACTACGACGGCATCGGCTACGACAAGCAGCCGTCGGAGCCGTCGAACGCGGTCTTCAGCTTCGATCCTGCGCGTGGCGTTTGGCAATCGCATGCGCCGCTGCCGGAAGCCGGCATGGACTTCCGCGGCCTGATTCCACTGGATGGCGGCGAATATGGGCTGTTTGGCGGCCTGCGCGCGGGCCAGCGCGTCAGCGGCGGCGTGATCCGCTTCAAGCCAAGCTATACGAAATAACCATGGCAGTATGCCGATAAAGAATAGATAAGACTTCCGGACAGCTTTTAAGATACCGTACCCGCAATCTGACTGTTGTTCGGAGGAGACTTGAATTATCTGCGTCAACGGTGGCCCGGCCTGGTGCTGGCCGCCGCAATGCTGGGCCCTGCGCCCGGCGCCGTCCACCTGGCATTGGCAGCGCCACCGCATGCTGCCGACAATCTCGCGCCGCGCCAGCGCATCCTGTTCAATGACGGCTGGCGTTTCCAGTTGGGCGACCCGGACGGCAATTCCGCGCCCTATCTCTACGACATCCGCCCCGAAGTCAAAAAGTCCGCCGACGGCAAGGATGCGGACGCGATGCCGGAAGAAGCGGTGCGCGTGGCGCGCGCCAACACGCCGCTGCTGCGGGCATGGATTCTCCCGACCGGCAATGCCTTCATCAAGGACCCGTCCAAACGCTATACGCGTCCCGCGCAGCCGCCCTCCGTCGATGCACCCTACACAAGGCTGGATTTCAACGACAGCGCCTGGCGCGCCGTGCAGTTGCCGCACGACTGGGCCATCGAAGGCCCCTTCCTTGCCACTGGACCCTACGGCGGCATGGGCCGCCTGAAAACCTGGGGACCGGCCTGGTACCGCAAGAAGCTCACCCTGCCGGCCGGCGACAAGGGCAAGTCCATCTTCCTCGACGTGGATGGCGCCATGTCCTACGCCAGCGTGTGGGTCAACGGGCAACTCGCAGGCGGCTGGCCATACGGCTACAACTCCTTCCGCATCAATCTCACGCCTTTTGTGAAGCCCGGCGCGGACAACCAGGTCGCCATCCGCCTCGATAATCCGGCCGAATCGGCGCGCTGGTATCCGGGCGCCGGCCTTTACCGCAATGTGTGGCTGACGAAGACTGAAGCGGTGCATGTCGGCCAGTGGGGCGTGCATGTCACAACGCCGAAGGTATCGCGCGAATCTGCGCAGGTGGCCTGGCAGGTCACGCTGGACAACGACGGCAGCGCACCGGCCGAAGTGGACGTGACCACCCAGCTGTATGCGCTGGACGAGCAAGGCCGCATCACCGGCAGCGCCGTCGCCACCGTCGCCTCGCCGCACACCAGTGTGGCGGCGGGCGCCAGCGCCACCGTATCCGGCGACGTCACGCTCGCCAATCCGCGCCTGTGGGGACCGTTGCCGACGCAGAAGCCCAACCGCTATACCGCCGTGACCACGGTGCGCCAGGGCAGCCGCGTCGTCGACCGCTACACCACGCCGTTCGGCATCCGCAGCATCCGCTGGGACGGCGAAACCGGCCTGTCCGTCAACGGTGAAAAAGTAAAGATCCAGGGCGTCAACAACCACCACGACCTGGGATCGCTGGGAGCGGCCTTCAATGTGCGCGCCGCCGAACGCCAGCTGGAAGTGATGCAGGAGATGGGCGCGAATGCCGTCCGCATGAGCCACAATCCGCCGGACCCGCAACTGCTGGAACTGACCGACCGCATGGGCATCCTGGTGGTGGACGAGGTGTTCGACTCCTGGGAGCGCCGGAAAACGCCGCTCGACTTCCACCTGATCTTCCCGGACTGGCACGAGCAGGACCTGCGCGCCATGCTGCGCCGCGACCGCAACCACCCATCCATCGTCATGTGGAGCGTGGGGAACGAGGTGGGCGAGCAGTATGGCGGCGAAACCGGCGCCGCGATCGGCAAGCGCCTGGTGCAGATCACGCGCGAGGAAGATGCCAGCCGTCCCGCCACCAATGCGATGAACTGGGCCAAGGCCGACATGCCGCTGCCGGCGGCGATGGACGTGATCAGCCTGAATTACCAGGGCACGGGTATCCGCACGCTGCCCGGCCAGTTCCCGGCCTTCCACGAAAAATTCCCGGACAAGGCCATCCTGCACACGGAAAGCGCGTCGGCGCTGTCCAGCCGTGGCGAGTACCAGTTTCCCGTACCGGGCGTGACCAGCGCGGCCGTGCGCCCAGGCGCGGGCGGCGATCCGAAGACGCAGCAGGTCTCCGCTTATGAATTGTTCGCCGCGGACTTCGGCAGCTCGGCCGACCGCGCCTTCGGGGCACTCGACCAGCACCCTTACACGGCGGGCGAATTCGTGTGGACGGGCTGGGACTATATCGGCGAGCCCACGCCTTATTACGGCGCGCGCAGTTCCTACTCCGGCATCGTTGACCTGGCAGGCTTCAGGAAGGACCGCTACTACCTGTACCAGTCCCGCTGGCGCCCCGAGCTGCCGATGGTGCACATCCTGCCGCACTGGACGTGGCCGGACCGCGTGGGCGAAGTCACGCCCGTGCACGTGTTCACCTCGGGCGACGAGGCGGAGCTGTTCGTCAACGGCAAATCGCAGGGACGCCTGAAGAAGGCGCCTTACGCCTACCGCCTGCGCTGGGATTACGTGGTGTACGAACCGGGCGAGATCTCCGTCGTCGCCTACAAGGATGGCAAGGAGTGGGCGCGTTCTTCGGTGAAGACGGCCGGCGATGCCGCCGCCCTGCAGGCCAGCGCCGACCGCACTGCCATCGATGGCGACGGCCGCGACCTGTCCTTCGTCAGCGTGCGCATCGTGGACAAGGATGGCCTGCTGTCACCGCGCGCCAAAAACCGCGTGCGCTTCACGGTGGAAGGCCCGGGCGAACTGGTTTCGACCGACAACGGCGACCCGACCAGCTTCGAATCCTTCCAGTCGCCGGAGCGCGCCGCCTTCAATGGCATGGTGCTCGCCATCGTCCGCGCCAAGCCCGGCGCAAGCGGTGCAATCACGGTGCGCGCCAGCGCCGACGGATTGCGTGGCGCCGCAGTCACGATCCAGCCAAAGAAACCGCGCTGAATCAGAAGAAGGGCCAGCGCAGGATGCCCTTCACATGCAGGATCGGGCGGGCCGTGAAGTAGGCGATGACGATGCCGAACGCGCCCAGCGCCGACGGCTCGCCCATGAAGGCCAGGAACACGCCGCCCACCGTGGCGGCGGCCATAGCGATCATCAGCCACACCTCGATGCTCTTGAAATATCCGCTGGCTGCGCGGCATGCGCGTCCGAACAGGGCGAGCAAATCCCTCAGCGATCTGACTTCAGGTTCCATGATGAATTCCCAATAATGCGATTTGAGCAATAAATTGACGGACGCTCAAATAGCGTATTATTTCACAGCGCTGGCCATCGCGCTGAGCGCTGCGGCCACGCGACCATACGAAGGTATAGTTGCCGCGCAATTGGTAGAAGCACTACATTCAATGTCATCAGTTACAAAAGGAGCCGGACATGACCGCCCTAGCCGATGACACCATAGTGAGCGCCGTCCACCAGGAGCGGCTGCGCGTTGCGCGCGATCTTCACGACCTTGTTTTGCAGGACCTCACCGCCGTCCTGCTGCAATTGCGCGCCGCCAGCCGCAGCCCTTGCACGGACGGCCTGACCGGCTATCTCGGGCAGGCCACCAGCGCCGCCGAACAGGGACTCGCCAGCGCGCGCAAGCTGCTGCGCGAGCTGCGTTGCGAGAGGCCGGCGGCGCGAAACGATGGCCGCCTCGCACTGGCGCCGGTGCTGCGTGAGGCGGCAGGCTGCGTGCCGCGCAGCAGCGCAGCCGCGGTCTTGTGCGAATTCAGTGAGGGCATCGAGCAGCCGCCATTCGTCTGCGACCAGCTTGCGCTGCTGATGCGCGAGGCGCTGTCCAACGCGCTGCGGCATGCGCAGGCGCGCGAAATCGTGTGCGAGCTGTTGCTGCAGCGCGACGCCTTCGAACTGCGCATCAGCGATGACGGACAGGGATTCCTGACGGGCCGGCGCAGCGGCGGCTACGGCCTGCGCGGCATGCGGGAACGCGCCGCGCTGCTGGGCGGTACGCTGGCCGTGCACAGCGCTCCTGGCTGCGGCACCACCATCCGCCTGCACCTCCCGCTCGCATCATGAAGCCCGTCTCCATTCTGCTGGTCGACGATCATCCGCTGGTGCGGCTGGGCCTTGCCATGCTGCTGGGCCGCGACCCGCGCTACGAGGTGGTCGCCGAGGCTTCCAACGGTCAGCAAGCGGTGGAGGCCTTCCAGCGCATTCGTCCCGACCTGGTGCTGATGGACTTGATGATGCCCGTGATGAACGGCATCGACGCCACGCGCCTGATCCGCCATGCCGATCCGCAGGCGCGCGTGGTCATCCTGAGCAGTTCCGACGGCGAAGAGCATGTCTACCGCGGCCTGCACGCCGGCGCCAGCGCCTATCTGCTGAAGGACGCGCCGGAGCAGCAGGTCAGCGAGTGCCTGGCCGCCGTAATGGATGGCCGAAAATTCATTCCAGCCGCAATTTCCGCCAGGCTGGCGGCTGGCGTGAGCAGCGAGCGCCTGTCCCCGCGCGAACAGGACATCCTGTGCCACCTCGGTAAAGGCCTGTGCAACAAGCGGATCGCGCGCACTACCGGCATCGCCGAAGGCACGGTCAAATGCCACGTCAGGAATATCTTCTCCAAGATGGGTGTCAGCACCCGCACCGAGGCCGTGCGCGAAGCGATGAAGCGCGGCCTGATCGACCTTTGATGAATAAAAAAAGCCAGCGGCGTGCCGCTGGCAAGGGGAAGCCCGTGGCAGCGGGCGGAGGAAGTCAGAATCCTTCGATCAGGTAGAGATCGGGACGGGGCGGCAGCTCGCCGCTGGCCGGGCCGCGTCCCGAGAATTCGCGCAGCACGAATTTGCTCAGGGACGGGCGGCCGCGCGAACGGCGGCGGTAGGCGTAGTGCCCCCGGTAGGCGTAGCCGTCCTCGAACTTCACTTCAAAGTCGACTGCAAAATCCTTGACCCCGTCGGCCCAGGCGGAAAGCAGCCTGTCGGCCGCTCGGAATTCGCCCAGCACGGCGGCGTGGCAGCCGGCCTGGGTGATGCGGATTTGGGTGACATCGATTTTTTCGTCCGGGTGAGGTTTCATCGCTGCTCTCCTTAACTGATGTCTTATTAGACCAGCAGCGATACCCTCTCGTCGTCCCCCAAAAGAGCTAGACGAACCTGACCCAAAGTGCGATGCGCCGCCTAATGCGCGGCGATCCACTCATCGACGACTTGCTCCAGCACCGGCAGCGGCACGCTGCCCGTGGAAAGCACGGTGTTGTGGAATTCCTTGATATTGAAGCGATCGCCCAGCGCGCGCTGGGCCTTGGCGCGCAGTTCCAGGATGCGCATCATGCCAATTTTATAAGCGCAGGCCTGGCCCGGCATGGCGACGTAGCGATCCGCCTCCGCGGGAGGCACGCCATAGTCGATCGCTTGCTGGCGCGTCCACTTCATCGCGTGCAGGCCCGTGTCCGCCACGAGCCGCCGGGCGCGGAACAGTTCCTGGTCCAGCTGGCCCAGATGGCCCTTGACGTCGCCCTCGTACCAGCCGTTTTCCGCCGCCAGCTGCTCCGCATACAGCGCCCAGCCTTCGGAATAAGCCGAACCGGCCGAGAACACGCGTTCGCGGCGGTAGCGCGGCAGCGTCGCATTCTCCTGCTGCAGGGCGAGCTGGAAGTGGTGTCCCGGCACGCCCTCGTGATAGACCAGGGTGCGCATGGTGTTGATTCGGAACTGCGGCCCCGGCAGCGGCGCCCAGAAGATGCCTGGCCGCGTGCCGTCCGCCGCCGGCGGCGTGTAATGGGCGGCGGCGGTTTTCTCGGTGAACAACGGTTCGCGCTGGACGATCACGGGCGCCTTCGGCCGGATATCGAACAAGGCCTTGGCGCGCTCCTCGGCATCGCGCAGCACGGCGTCGTAGCGTGCCAGCAGGGCCGCGCGCGGGTCGGCTTCCTTCGGCTGCGAATCGGCTTCCAGGCGCGCGAAGCGATCCTTGATGCTGCCCTGCGTGTAACCCAGCGCGTTCAGCATGCCGTCCATCTGCTTTTCGATGCGCGCCACTTCCTGCAGGCCGATATTGTGGATCTGCTCCGGTGTGTAATTAGTGGACGTCATCTGGCGCAGCAGAACGGCGTAAGCCTTGTCGCCGTTCGGCAGGCGCCACAGGCCGGCGTCACTGGTGGTGCGGGGCAGCTGCTCCTGCAGCAGCGCGCGCACGCGCTGGTAGGCCGGGATCACCGAACGGGTGACGACGATGGTGGCCGCCTTGACCAGGTTGGCCTTGTCGGCTTGCGGCACATCCTTCAGGGCGTCCAGGCGCTGGGCGAGCGTGACGACGAAGACATTTTCCTCCGGTTTGGCGGCCAGGAAGCGGTCCAGCTGGCCGATAGCCGCCTGCGTGAGGAAGTCCGGCATCAGGATGCCCTTTGCGGCAGCTTCCCTGGACAGGCTGATGCCCGTGTCGATCTTGCCCGCGACGGCGCCCAGGCGCACCAGGTAGTTCTCCGCATCACGCCCATTGCGGATCGGGTGGGTCTGCGTCAGGAAGTTCACCAGCTGCACGTGCAGGCCATTGAACTGGTTGAACACGAAATCGTAATCGGCGTAGGCATCGCTGTCGATCGTGCCATTCATGCTCCACGCGATGGTGGCGGCGCTGGCGCGCTGCTGCGGCGTGAGGCTGCGCTGGTCGATGCGCGCCAGGTCGGCCAGGGCCTTGGTGGCGGAGGCGACCTCCCTGGCGCGGAAGGCACGCGAATTATCGGTAAGCTTGCGATCCAGCTGATCCTGCTCGCTGCCGCTGAAATACTGCTTCTGCGTGGCTTGCTGCGGGTTGTTGCGCATTTTCTCGTTTGCGAGCCGGTCCGACCAGTCATCGAATGGTGCGGCCAGCACGGCTGCGCTTACGGATGCCCCGGCGAGCAGTCCGGCCAGACGGAAGTACAGTTTCATTCTTCGTGTCCCTCTCATGGTTGAGTGGACAGAGTGTAGCAGTCAGCCTGCGGCCGCGCCCAGCCAGTAATGCAGGTAGTCGACCGAGCTTACGCCGGAGAGGCTCTCGCCGCTCTCCGCTGCCAGGTACGGCACGCCAGCCAGGCCTGCTGGCGCTTCCCGCCGCGCCTTATGCGGCAGGCGGGCGCGTGCCGCGTCGTCATCCAGCCAGCCTGGCAGGCCCACGGTGGATGGCAGGCTGGCGTCCGCGATTTCCAGCAGCGACAGCGGGCTGCCGATATCCTTGCCCTCGCTGAAGTAAGCGCTGAACAGGGCCTCGAGCAGCGCCGCCGCGCCCCCCCTGCTCGCGAGCGTATTCCACCAGCCGGTGGGCCAGCAGGGTATTCGGCATCAGCTTGATCCTGTCGAAGCCGAACGGCGGCACGATGCCCTCCCCTGCGCGCTGGACTTGGGCCCGCCGGTGCGCCAGCGCCGCAGGATCGCGGAAGCGGAGCGAATAGAACTCGTGGTAATCGACGCCGGCGGAAGGCAGTTCCGGCAGCAGCGGATAGGAGCGGAAGTCCACCTGCACGTCGATCCCGGGATGCGACACCTTCAGGCGCGCTTTCGCGCTCTCAAGCTGACGCAGTGCGATCCAGCACCAGGGGCAGACCAGATCGAAGTAGAAAGCCAGGCTTAAAACCTTCATGCCGCCTCCGGGTGCGCCGCACGGCCGCCCATAGCGGCTTCGTAATGGCGGCGTCCCAGCGTGAATACGACCGCCGCCGCCAGCGCCACCAGGGCTGCGATCTGCAGCGCACCGGCCAGGCCCAGTCGGTCGGCCAAGGCGCCGGTGACGAAGGGCCCTGGCGCGAGGCCAAGCAGGTTGTTGACCAGCGTTAGCAGGGCAAAAGCCGCGCCGTGGCGGGCCGGCGGCGTGAGACCGGCGACCATGGCGCCGGCGGGGCCCGAGGTGCCGGCGGCAACCAGCATGCCGGCGCCCAGCAGCACCAGCTGCAGCGGACCCGGTCCGACGCTGAAGGCCGCGCCCAGCAGCACGCAGCACAGCAGGCAGAAAGCGATTGCGCAATCCCATTTGCGGCGCGGATTGTCGCGCCCGACCCGGTCCGTGATGATGCCGCAGCCGATCATCCCTGCGCCGCCCAGCAGCACGAAGATGGCCGCCGCGGCGCCGCCGCGGGCTGCGTCCAGCGCGTAATAACGATTGAGGAAGCTGGGAATCCAGGCCAGCGCGCTGCCCATCACGAACAGCTGCAGCCCGCTGCCAGCGTAGGCGCATAGTACCGCGCGGCTGCCCGCCAGCTGGCCCAGCGTGTCGCGCCAGCCCTGGCTTTGCGCCTTCGCGGCGGGCCGGGCTACGCCGAGCCGGCGTTCGGAAACGATCAGCAGGTAGAGCAGCACCAGCACCATGCCAAACAGCGCCATCGCGCCGAATGACCAGCGCCATCCCAGCACTTTCGCCACCGCGCCGCCCAGCCCCATGCCCAGCACCGAGCCGAAGGCGCCGCCGGCCATGAAGGCGCCGGTCAGCGTGGCGCGCAGGTGCGCCGGGAAGATGGACAGGATCAGCGCGATGCCCACACTGCCATAAGCCGCCTCGCCGATGCCCACGCACAGGCGTGCCGCCAGCATGCTGCCATAACCGGTAGCCAGGGCGCAGCCCAGCGTCGCCAGCGACCACAGGGCCGCCATCACGACGATGCTGCGCACCCTGCCCCAGCGGTCGGCCAGGATGGACAGGGGCAGCGTGAGCAGCCCCACCATCAATGCGACCACGCCGGACAGCGCTCCCAGTTCCGTATCGGACAGTCCCCAGTCCTGCTTCAGCAACGGGAACACGGCATTGAGCACCTGGCGCGACATATAGTCGGACAGCAGCAGGCCAAAAGTGCAGGCAAACACGATCCACGCATAGCCGCGCGGCGGCAGCGTGGCGCCCTCCGGCTGCGCCGGCTGGTGAACGGACAGGCCCATGGCGCCCCCTCAGAACGGCACGTCGCCGATGATGCCGGCGCGTTCCATCTTGCGCACGGCGGGCCAGTAATCCTGCACGGCATAGTGCTGGGTGCAGCGGTTGTCCCAGATCGCTACGCTGTTTTTCTGCCAACGCCAGCGCACCTGGTATTCCGGAATCGCGGCCTGGCTGACAAGATAATTCAGCAGGTCGCTGGCGCCGGGCGCGAAATCCTGGCCGAAACGCACATTGGCCGGCGTGTGGTAGTTGACGAAGTGGGAAGTGAACGCGTTCACGAACAGGATTTTTTCGCCCGTCTCAGGATGCGTGCGCACCACCGGATGCTCGGCCGGCGGAAAGGCCGCGGCCAGTTTCGCGCGCTGCTCCGGTTCCATGGCGGCGCCGAAGGTATGTTCGATGCCGTGCTTTGCGCGCAAGCCCTCGATGCGGCGCCTTACGTCTTCCGGCAGGCGGCGGTAAGCCTCGCCCATATTGACCCAGATCGTGTCCCCGCCCACGGCAGGCGTTTCGATGCAGCGCAGCACGCAGCCAAAGGGCGGCGCCTGGCGCCAGGTGGCGTCGCAATGAAAGGCGTTCTCGTAGTGCTCCGGCTTGGAATCCAGGTCCTTGTAAATACGCACCAGGCCCGGATGTTCCGGATCGCTGCCGGCCACCGGATGGTCTTCCAGTTCGCCGAAACGCCGCGCGAAGGCCACGTGTTCCGCGCGGCTGATTTCCTGGTCGCGCAGGAACAGCACCTTGTGCTTCAGCAGCAGCATGCGCAATTCGCCAAAAAGGCCGTCGTCGCGTGCTGCATCGCCCAGGTTCACGCCCATCACTTCGGCGCCGATACTGCAGGTCAGTTGTTCGACACGCATCCCGCTCTCCTCAGATGACAAAGATGGATGAACCCACCGTGCGCCCCGCTTCCATGTCCTCGTGCGCCCGCACCGCGTCGCTCAGCTCATAGCGCTGGTTGATGCCAATCTTGATGCGGCCCGCCATGACATGCTCGAACAGCTCGCCGGACAGTTCGGCGCGCTCCATCGGGTCGGCGATATAGTCGGCCAGCGCCGGGCGCGTGAAGAACAGCGAGCCGCGAATCGCCAGCTGCAGCGCTTCGATCGGCGGGAAGGGGCCGGACGAAGTGCCCACGCCAATCAGCAGGCCGCGCCGCTTCAGGGAATTGAGCGAAGCCTGGTAAGTGTCCTTGCCCACGCTGTCGATCACTACTTTCACGCCTTCGCCGCCGGTCAGCTCACGCACGCGCTGGGCCACATCCTCGCGGCGATAGTAGATGATATGGTCGCAGCCGTGGGCGCGCGCCACTTCGCCCTTCTCTTCGCTGGACACGGTGCCGATCACGTTCAGCCCCAGCAGCTTGGCCCACTGGGTGACGATCAGGCCCACGCCGCCGGCCGCCGCATGCAGCAGGAAGGTGTCGCCGGCCTGCCAGCGGTAGATGCTGCGCATGAGGTAGGCCGAAGTCAGACCGCGCATCGTCATCGCAGCCGCCGTTTCAAAGGAAATCCCGTCGGGCAGCTTGATCAGCGACGCCGCCGGCATCACGCGCACGTCGCTGTAGGCGCCCAGCGGGCTGCCGGTGTACGTCACGCGGTCGCCGACGGCAAAGCCGCTCACGCCCGGCCCCACGGCTTCAATGGTGCCCGCCCCTTCCACGCCCATGCCGGCCGGCAGGACCGCCGGGTACATCCCGGTGCGGAAATAGGTGTCGGCCATGTTCAGCCCCACGGCGGCGTGGCGCACGCGCACTTCGCCTGCACCCGGCTCGCCCGGCTCATATTGCTCGAACTGCAGCACGTCCGGCGCGCCGGTCTTGTACATTGTTACCCTGTGGGCCATTTTCGTCTCCAATACTGATAGTGTAATCCCATGTTAGTCCGCTGCCGGCGGACCGCCCCACCCCTGACGGGGGGCTCAGGCCTCCGGCCAGCGGTAATGGCCGAACTGCCGCCGCAGGGCGGCTTTCTGCAGCTTGCCGGTAGCGGTATGCGGCAGGCTGTCGACAAAGGCCACGTCGTCCGGCAGCCACCATTTCGCTACCTTCCAGGCCAGGAAGGCCAGCATTTCCTCGCGTTCCAGCGCCTGCCCCTGCTTGCGCACCACCACCAGCAGCGGTCGTTCCTGCCACTGCGGGTGGTGCAGGCCAATTACAGCCGCTTCGGCAACGGCCGGGTGGCCCATTGCCGCGTTTTCCAGGTCGATCGAGGAAATCCATTCGCCGCCGGACTTGATCACGTCCTTGGCGCGGTCGGTGATCTGCATATAGCCTTCGGCGTCGATGGTGGCGACGTCGCCGGTATCGAACCAGCCGTCGGCGTCCGTGGCCGGGCCGCAGCCATAGTAGGCGCCGGCCACCCAGGGGCCTTTCACCTTCAGCAGGCCGGCGCTGGCGCCATCGCGCGGCAGCTCGCGCCCCTCGTCGTCGACGATCTTCATGCGCACGCCGAAGACCGCCCTGCCCTGCTTGAGCTGGATCTGGCGGCGCGCTTCCGCGGGCAGCGCCGCGTGTTCGGGCCGCAGGCGGCTCACCGTCCCCAGCGGACTTAATTCCGTCATGCCCCAGGCCTGGATCGCCTCGCAGCCGAATTCCTGCTCAAAGCGTTCGATCATGGCCTGCGGCGCGGCCGAACCACCGATGATGCAGCGCTGCAGCACCAGCTCCCGCTGAGGCGACAGGCGCTGCTCGTCCACGTGGCGGAACAGCATCAGCCACACGGTCGGCACGCCCAGCGCCAGCGTGACCTTTTCATCACGCAGCAGCGCATACACGCTGGCGCCATCCAGCGCCGGCCCTGGCAGCACCAGCTTTGCCCCGCTCATGGCGCCCGCATAAGGCATGCCCCAGGCATTCACATGGAACATCGGCACAACCAGCAGGGCCGTGTCGGCCGAGCCTACGCCCAGCCCATCCACGCCGCAGGCGGCGAAGGCGTGCAGCACGGTGGAGCGGTGGGAATACAGCACCCCCTTGGGATCGCCCGTGGTGCCGGAGGTGTAGCACAGCGTGGCGGCCGCGTTTTCCTCCACCTCGGGCCAGGCTATGGGCTCGACATCCAGCAGGTCCTCGTAGCACAGCAGATTGGGGAGCGCGGCAGCCGGCATCTGCTGGCGCGCGCACATCGCAACAAAGGCGCGCACCGTCGGCAGCCTGTCTGCCAGCTTCTCCAGCAGGGACGCGAAGCCCGGCGCAAAGAAGATCACGCGGTCCTCGGCGTGGTTCACGATGTATTCGACCTGCTCGGCGAACAGGCGCGGATTGATCGTGTGCAGCACGGCGCCCATGCCCGATACGGCGTAGTACAGCTCCATATGGCGATGATCGTTCCACGCCAGGGTTGCCACGCGCTCGCCGCGGTCGATGCCCATGCGTTGGAGCGCGGCCGCCATGCGCCGGGCGCGCTCGCCGACGGCGCCGTAACTGGTGCGCACCAGGCCTTCCGGACTGCGCGACACGATTTCGCGTTCGGGGTGGCTGCGCTCCGCGTGTTCGATCAGCGACGAAATCACCAGGGGCTGCTCTTGCATCAATCCGCGCATGGAATGCTCCTTACGTTACGCAACAGGAAATGGGACAGGGCCGGGATCAGCACCAGCGCGCCCACCATGTTCAGCACGAACATGAAGGTCAGCAGGATGCCCATATCGGCCTGGAACTTGATCGGCGACGCGGCCCAGCACACCACGCCGGCCGCCAGCGTGACGCCCACCAGGGCGACCACCTTGCCGGTGAATTGCACCGCGTGGCGATAGGCTTCGGCCAGCGGCACGCCGGCGCGCTGCTGCGCCAGCTGGACGGACAACAGGTAGAGCGCATAGTCGACCCCTATGCCCACGCCCAGTGCAATCACCGGCAGCGTGGCTACCTTTACGCCCATGCCCAGGGCCACCATCAGCGCCTCGCACAGGATGGATGTCAGCGCCAGCGGCAGCACGGCCACCAGCACGGCGCGCCAGCTGCGGAAGGTCACAAAGCACAGCAGCACCACGGCGCCATATACCCACAGCAGCATCGTGCGGTTGGCCTGCCTGACGACGATATTGGTGGCCGCCTCGATGCCGGCGCTGCCGGCGGCCAGCAGGAACTGGCGCTCGCCGCTGCCATGCTCTTTGGCGAAGGCGGCGGCGCCGGCCACCACCTGCTCCAGCGTGCCCGCCTTGTGGTCGGCCAGGTAGGCGATCACCGGCATCAGCGAGCAGGCGCGGTCGAACAGGTCCGGATTGCTGGTGGACGCCTGCTGGGCGCCGTAGTTCAGCACATCCTGGTTGCGCGACAGCGTGAGCCACTTGGCATTGCCCTCGGCGGCGCCGGCCGTCACCTGGCGCACGGCATCGGCCAGCGAGACGGTGGTCTGCACGCCCGGAATCTGGCGCAGCTCCCAGGCCAGGCGGTCCGCCTCGACCAGGGTTTCGTATTTCAGGCAGCCTTCCGGCGCAGTCTTGACCATCACCGCGAACTGGTCGGAGGACAGCGAGTAATTCCTGGTGATATAGGCATTGTCCTGGTTGTAGCGCGAATCGGCACGCAGCTCCGGCGCGCCCGGATCGAGGTCGCCGATCTGCAGGCGGAAACTGGCCGCCAGGCCGCCGGCGGCCAGCAGCAAGGCCACGGCCAGCGCGGATATTGCCCAGCGCCGCTCCGTGAAGCGGTCCAGCAGCAGCCACAGTTTGCCCAGGCCACGGCCGGCGTCGGCCTTGCGGTCCAGCTGCATGCTGCGCTCCGCCGCCGCCTGCGACACGCCCACATAGGACAGCAGCACCGGCAGCAGCAGGAGATTGGTGAAGATCAGCACCGCCACGCCAATGGACGCCGTCAGCGCGAGGTCGCGGATCACGGGAATGTCGATGACCATCAGCACGGCAAAGCCCACGGCGTCGGCCAGCAGCGCGGTCAAACCGGCCAGGAACAGGCGGCGGAAAGTGTAGCGCGCTGCGACCAGCTGGTGGATGCCGCGGCCCACGTCCTGCATGATGCCGTTCATCTTTTGCGCGCCGTGCGACACGCCGATGGCAAACACCAGGAAAGGCACGAGGATGGAGAACGGGTCCAGCACATAACCCAGCATGGCCACGACGCCCAGTTGCCAGATGACGGCCACCAGCGAACAGGCGACGACCAGCACGGTCGAACGCACGCAGCGGGTGTAGGCGAAGATCACCGCCGCCGCTACCAGCGCGGCCACACCGAAGTAAGCCAGCACCTGCTGCATGCCGGCCAGCAGCTCGCCTACCAGGCGTGCAAAGCCGATGACGTGGATGCGCACCGGATGGGCGGACGTGGCGTGGCGCGCCACGGTGGTGTCAACGGCGGCGGACAGCGCGCTGTAGTCGATCGCCTGGCCGGTGGCCGGGTCCTTGTCCAGCAGCGGCACGAAGATCAGGGCGGACTTGAAGTCGTTCGCCACCAGGCGGCCGACAATGCCGGCGCGGGCGATGTTCAGCCGCAGTTGCTCCACGCTGCGCGCGCTGCCGTCATAACTATCCGGCATGACGGGGCCGCCCGTGTAGCCGTCTTCCGTGACTTCGTTCCAGCGCACGGACGGGGTCCACATCGATTTCATCCAGGCGCGGTCCACGCCCGGCGTCAGGAACAGTTCATCGTTGATTTGCTTCAGGGTTTCGAGGTAGCCGGCGTCGAAGATATCGCCTTTCGGGTTCTCCACCACCACGCGCAGCGCATTGCCCAGGCCTCTGAGGCCGGCCTTATTCTGCAGGTAATTCTGGATGTAGGGGTGCGACTGCGGCAGCATTTTTTCGAAGCTGGCGTTCAGCGTCAGTTTCGTATAGGCCTGCTGCGCGAACAGCACGGTGAGTGCCGTGCACAGCAGCACCAGCCAGAGACGGTGGTTGAAGACCAGGCGTTCCAGCAGGTTGCCGGAGCGGCGGTCGAACTGGTCCAGCGTGCGCACCACCGGCATCGCTTGCTGGACGGGAGATTCCATATGCATTTTCTTGACCTCTTTCCGCTTAGTGGCGCTGCAGCGAGTGCACGCGCACGCCGCGCACGCCGCCCGTTACCATTTCGCCCGTTGCGCCCAGCAGCGCCGCAGTCACGGGTTCTGGTTGTGCGGCCGGTTGCGGCGAGAACTGGCGGCCGCTTTCGCTGTATAGGAGCTGGCCGGTCTGGCTGACCAGCACGAAGCCGTTCGGCACGGCCAGGCCGGCAGCGAGGCCGCTGCGCACGCCGGTCGTGGACTGCTCCCAGGTGGCGCCGCCATTGGCGCTGAACCAGGCGTTGCCGCGCAGGCCGAAGGCCAGCAGACGCTGACCGTCGCCCGTCACGCCAAACAGGCTGCCGCGATACGGCAAGGCCAGCGCCGTGAAGCGACCTTCCCCGCCGGCCCTGCGCAGCAGCAGGCCCTGTTCACCTGCGATGTAGACGACGTCGCCAATGGCGCGGATAGCGTTCAGGTGCAGGCCTTGCGGGTTGTCCAGCTTATCTTCGCAGGCCAGCCAGTGCTTGCCGCCATCCTCGGTGCAGCGCGCCAGCCCGAAGGCGCCGACGGCCATGCCGTGCAGGCCGTCGGCCATGCGGATATCCAGCAATGGACGGTCGTCCACCTTGGCATTGCCGCTATCGGCACCATGGGCATCATTGCCGGCATTGCTGCCGTTGCCGCCATCGGTGCCGTGTGCGCCGTTCGCGCCATTGCGGCCGTCGGCCTGCAGGTGCCAGCTTTCGCCGCCGTCGGCGCTGTGCAGGATGGCGCCGTCGTGGCCTACCGCCCAGCCTTCGCGCGGTGTGGCGAAGCTGACCGCCGTCAGGTCCACGCTGACGGGAACGCTGGCCTGGCGCCAGTTGCGGCCCGCGTCGTCGCTGTACAGGATGTGGCCACGCTGGCCCACCGCCACGATGCGGCGGCCCGCCATGGCGAGGCCGTTGACGGGCGCGTGGGCCGCCAGTGCGCTGGGGCGTGCCGGCCTTGCCAGCGGGTCGTCGAAGGCCGCTGCCTGCCCACAG
>DASWYX010000212.1:0-16478 GCA_036404755.1 Pseudoduganella sp. | reverse complement strand
GGCACGCCGATTTCCCTGAGCGCCGCGTGGATGGCGAGGCTGGCGCCTCCCTTGCCGTAGTAGAGCGTGTACATGGATCTCCTTTACTGTGCGCCGGCGCGCTGGAGCGGCTGCTTTTCACTGCGCCAGCGGTCGAGCGTCAGCAGCTCGCCGCTGATATCGTCTTCCACGAGGATATCGCCGCGTTGGGTGGACACGAGGAAGCTCTGCCAGGCTTGCACGGATTCCTCGCCGTTTTCGACAAAGGTGAACTGGTAGTACGGGGCCCCCTCGACCTGGCGCGGCGCCGGGTCGTATTCGATCAGCGCACCGCGTACCTTGCCGCCGCTGCGCTGCTCGATCTTTGCGCCCCAGGCTTGCAGCTCGGGCAGGGCCATCAGCTTTTCGACGGCCTGCTCGCGCGAGACCGCGGCGGCGGCCACCGGCTTCGCGCTAGTCACAACGGCGGCCGTTTCCGTCCGCTGTTCCTTCAGATACCACGCCCCGAGCGCCACCGCCAGGATGCCGGCAATGGCGCCGGCGATGGCGGGATTCCTGGTGGTGCTGCGCTTGCTCATGGTGTGGCCGTCCGGTTCGCGTGTCAAAGGTGCGCACATACTACCAGACGGCCGGGCAAGCCCCCGCAAGCGCCGCAAAGTCTTTGGTTACAAAAGCATAGTTTCCATGTGGAAAAATTGATGAGACAATTGGCAGCATTGTCTCCTTGATTTTCGCCGCTGTACCATGGACTCCGTATCAGAACTGCAATCTGCGCTGGGCATGCAGGTGCATGACGCAAAACGCCAGCTGACCGGCACGGTCATTCTCGGCCTGATGGCCGCTTTGCTCGCCTTCGTCGGGCAGAGCGCGCTCACGCAGGCGCGCCCGATTTTCAGCATGGTGGACCTGGCCTACAGCTCCTGGCAGAGCGGCTATAACTTCGTCCTGTGGCTGCTGGCGCTGGCCTGGCTGGCGGCGCTGGTGAAGCAGAGCGTGCAGTTCCAGGAACTGCGCGAGCGCTATGAATCGCAGAAGCAGATGGACCTGCTGTATGCGCAGCGCGCCGAGGAAAGGCGGCTGGCTGCCGAGGAGCGCGCGCGCCAAGCGGCCGTTGCGGCGGCGGCCGAAGCGGCGCCGCCAAAGAGGAAGTTCGACAAGAACGCGCGCAGCACGAAGTTCGATTACTGAAGCTTGCCCGCCGCCAGCGTCCTCAGTTGACGCCACTGTGCGCCGGACAAGGCGCGCATGGGGATCGGCAGGCCGCCGTTCGCCTTCATGATCAGGTAGCCCGAGGGATATTCATGGATGCCCTTCACCTCCGACCACGGCACCGACATACGTCCCGCCTTCGAATCGCGCACGATGCCGTCCTGGTCTATCGTGAAGCGGCAGGCGCCAACGCGCCACTTCTTGTAAAGGAATAGCACAGGCCCCACCAGCCACAGGCCCGCGCGCACCATCAGCAGATCGGCGCTGCGCAAAGGCTTGCGTTCGGCGCGCCGCCGCAGGATCAATTCCGCCTGGGCGTGATCGGACACCAGATCGAGGTACTCGCGCATCCGGTAGCAGACGTCAAACTGGATTAAGGGCTTAGTCACCTTGAGATGGATGGGCCATGGATAACCCAGCATAACACTCAGCCGGAAATAAAAAAGCCTGCACGGCGAACCGTGCAGGCTTTGTCAGCGTAAAGTGCCGGAGGCTGATTACATCATGCCGTCCATGCCGCCCATACCGCCCATGCCACCCATACCGCCCATGCCGCCGGCTGGTTTGTCCTCGACAACCTCAGCCACCATGCAGTCGGTGGTCAGCATCAGGCCGGCGATGGAAGCCGCGTTCTGCAGGGCAGAGCGGGTTACCTTCGCTGGGTCCAGAACGCCCATTTCAACCATGTCGCCGTAGGTGCCGTTGGCAGCGTTGTAGCCGTAGTTGCCGGTGCCGGCCAGCACAGCGTTCACCACCACCGAAGCTTCTTCGCCGGCGTTGGTAACGATCATGCGCAGCGGCTCTTCCATCGCGCGCAGCACGATCTTGATGCCGGCGTCCTGGTCGGCGTTGTCGCCTTTCACGTTCAGGGCAGCGCGGGCACGCAGCAGGGCAACGCCACCGCCAGGAACAATGCCTTCTTCCACTGCAGCGCGGGTTGCGTGCAGGGCGTCTTCAACGCGGGCCTTCTTCTCTTTCATTTCGACTTCGGTGGCAGCGCCAACCTTGATCACGGCAACACCGCCGGCCAGCTTGGCCACGCGTTCCTGCAGCTTTTCACGGTCGTAGTCGGAGGTCGCTTCTTCAATCTGCACGCGGATCTGCTTCACGCGGCCTTCGATGGCCGAAGCTTCGCCGGCGCCGTCGATGACGATGGTGTTTTCCTTGCCAACTTCGATGCGCTTGGCCTGGCCCAGTTCCGCCAGGGAGATCTTTTCCAGGGTCAGGCCGACTTCTTCAGCCACAACCTGGCCGCCGGTCAGGATGGCGATGTCTTCCAGCATGGCCTTGCGACGGTCGCCGAAGCCAGGGGCCTTCACTGCGCAGGTCTTCAGGATGCCGCGGATGTTGTTGACCACCAGGGTCGCCAGCGCTTCGCCTTCGATGTCTTCAGCGATGATCAGCAGAGGACGGCCGGCTTTCGCTACTTGCTCCAGTACCGGCAGCAGGTCGCGGATGTTGGAGATCTTCTTGTCGCACAGCAGAACGAACGGGTTCTCCAGCACGGCAACCTGCTTTTCCTGGTTGTTGATGAAGTACGGGGACAGGTAGCCGCGGTCGAACTGCATGCCTTCCACGATGTCCAGCTCGTCGTGCAGGGACTTGCCGTCTTCCACGGTGATCACGCCTTCCTTGCCCACTTTTTCCATCGCTTCAGCGATGCGCTCGCCGATCGAGGATTCGGAGTTGGCGGAGATCGCGCCAACCTGGGCGATTTCCTTGGAGGTGGTGGTTGGCTTGGCGATGGCCTTCAGTTGTTCAACGGTTGCAGCCACGGCCTTGTCGATGCCGCGCTTCAGGTCCATCGGGTTCATGCCGGCGGCAACGTACTTCATGCCTTCGCGCACGATGGCTTGTGCCAGCACGGTCGCGGTGGTGGTGCCGTCGCCGGCGTTGTCGGAGGTCTTGGACGCGACTTCCTTCACCATCTGCGCGCCCATGTTCATCAGCTTGTCTTTCAGCTCGATCTCTTTGGCGACCGATACGCCGTCCTTGGTGACGGTCGGGGCGCCGAAGGAGCGCTCCAGCACCACGTTGCGGCCTTTCGGGCCCAGGGTGACTTTCACGGCGTTGGCGAGGATGTTGACGCCTTCAACCATCTTTGCACGTGCGGAATCGCCGAAAATAACTTCTTTAGCTGCCATGTTTATATTCTCCTGAATTCTGTATTGATAGGCCGATTACTTGTTTACGATGGCCATGATGTCTTCTTCGCGCATCACCAGCAGCTCTTCGCCGTCGACTTTGACAGCCTGGCCGGAATATTTACCGAACAGGACGCGGTCGCCAACTTTTACTTCCAGGGCACGCACGGTGCCGTTGTCCGCCACTTTGCCGTTGCCCACAGCCAGCACTTCACCCTGGTCAGGCTTTTCAGCGGCAGCATCAGGGATGATCAGACCGGACGCAGTTTTGGTTTCCTGGTCCAGACGTTTGACGATTACGCGATCGTGCAATGGGCGAAGGTTCATACAAAACTCCTTTATTCAGTTGAATGTTGCTAGTTGTGCAAGTACTACAGCTGTTAGCACTCTCGGCTAACGAGTGCCAACAATTATATGGACGGCCATATCGCTTTTCAAGAGAATTTGTTTGCGGAGTCGCAAGATGAGCAGGGAGGACGCCGGCCACGCTCCTCAGCGGGCCCTGCGAGTGTTGCCAGCGAGGACGGCGTCCTTGCCTCGGGAGAGGCGGGGATGGTGCTGTTTGAACAAGCCGCCGTGCGCGATGCACGGCGGTTCGTCGGCCGGGCTTACTCCCCGGACTGCTTGCGGCGGCGGGCCGCCACGGCGCCCACCACGGCCAGGCCGCCCAGCAGCATGCCGTAGGTGGCAGGCTCAGGAACAGCCGAGATGGCCAGGTTGGTGGTGTAGCTGCCTGCAGCCTGCGACAGCACGGTGCCGCTCACTTGCAGGTAGTAGTTGTCGGCCGCCAGTTTGCCCAGGTCCAGGACCCACTGGTCGGTCTTGCCCGTGGACAGCTGGGAACCTGCGCTGATCAGGTTGCCGGCGGCGTTGAACAGCGAGAAGCCGGTGATGTCCAGGCCGTTCTTGGCGTTGCCGCTGAAGGAATACACGTCGGCCAGCACGTTCGAGACGCCGGACAGGCTGAAGGTGTACTGGTCGGCGAAGGTGTTGCCTGAGTTACCGCCGGTGATCAGGCGGCTGGCCAGGCCAACGCCTTCTTCCAGGTCGATCGGACCTGGGGCTACGCTGATGTCGGCCGCGTGGGCCGCCAGGGTGGCGCCGGTCAGCGCCAGGGCTGCTGCAATATGTTTCAGTTTAGTCATGCCGTACTCCTAAGTAAGATTCTACGGTTGGGACCGCTAAAGGAGCCGACAAGGTATCAAACACAGATTTCTTAAATTCTGTTTATTAACAAGTACTTACAACTCTCCAGCAGGAAAGTGGGATTGATTGTATGAAATTTTCAACCCTACAAACTTGCAAAATCAGTCACTTAACACTCAGTCGTGAAATGGCTGAGAAAGCATGTAGGAGCGGACCTACGGGCAGACGAGAAAATCTTACCGGCCGGGCACCGCGGGGCTTGCGGCCGCGCTTACAAAGCGGTTGACCCGCTTATCGTGCGGCCCTATAGTTGCAGGATGATTTCAGACTTCCAAGATCTTTCCGACAAAATCGACCAGCTGGCGGAAATGACCCAGGCACTGCGCCGGGAAAACGCCCAGCTGCGTCAGGCGAATTCCGCCCTGGTGGCGGAAAACATGGCCTTCCAGCGCCGTCTCGGTGAAGCGCACGAACGCGTCGCGGCACTGCTCGAAAAAATCCCCGGCGCGCCCGCGCCTGCAGAAGAGGATGCCCAATGATTCATCTCGATGTGACCATCATGGGCCAGGCCTACAAGCTGGCATGCAGGGAAGGCGAGGAAGGCGCGCTGCGCGAAGCGGCCAAGCTGCTCGACAAACGTATGAGCGCAATCCGCGACGCGGGCAAGGTGAAGGGCAATGACCGCATCGCGGTGATGGCCGCGCTTGCCATGGCCGGCGAATTCCTCAGCGCGAAAACGGGCCAGGGTCCGCTGTCGCAAATGTCGATGCTCGAAGTGCAGGAGAAGATGCGCGCCATGCACAAGGTGCTCGACAATGCACTCACGCCGCAGGAAAATCTGTTTTGATTTATTGTCCGAAAAGCCTTTCGCGAAAAGGCTTGGAGGAGTAAACTTCGTGTCACCCTGCAGTGTTCGCGATTTGCCATATATTCCTTGAACCATTTACATGCATAGGTTGCGGGAATTTGTTCGACGGGCGTGAGCGTCGCTTGTTCGATGAACCCGAAGTTGAGCTAACTGCAACCACCTTGAACCATCAGGTTCGGGATGCCGGCATAGCGGCACAGGCGGGGCCTTATTCCATATGAAGCGGTTGTGCGCGTCGCAAGATGCCCAACCGCTTTTTTACGTCCGGAGGCAACGCATGCAGTACTGGCTGATGAAGTCCGAACCCGATGAAGTGAGCATCGATGATGTGATGGCTGCACCGGACAAGACCGTTCCCTGGTTCGGCGTGCGCAACTACCAGGCGCGCAATTTCATGCGCGACGCGATGCGGGTGGGCGACGGCGTGCTGTTCTATCACTCGTCCTGCCCGGAGCCGGGCATTGCCGGCATTGCCGAAGTGGTCAGCGGTCCGTATCCGGATGCGACGCAGTTCGACAAGAAGAGCCCTTACTACGATGCGAAGGCGACACAGGAAACGCCGCGCTGGATATCGGTCGATGTGAAGGGCGTGCGCAAGACGCGCCTGCTGTCGCTGGCCGAACTGCGCACCATTCCCGATCTGGAAGACATGGTCGTGCTGCAGAAGGGCAGCCGCCTGTCCATCACGCCCGTTACCGCGGGCCAGTGGAAGAAGCTGATGGCGCTGCTGAAATAATGGACTGGGACCTGGTGCTGATCCTGCTCGCGATGGGCGCGGGCGGCGGCTTTGCCGCGGGCCTGCTGGGCATCGGCGGCGGCATGGTGCTGGTGCCCTTCATTACGATGATCTTCACCGCCAAGCACTTCGCGCCCGAACTGGTGGTGCATATGGCGATTGCGACATCGCTGGCCACCATTTTCTTCACCTCCCTCTCTTCGGTGCGCGCGCACCACCGGCACGGCGCCGTGCAGTGGCGCATCGTGGCGCTGCTGGCGCCGGGCATCCTGATCGGTTCCTGGATCGGGCCGTGGATCGGCAAGCAGCTGAACACGACCATGCTGTCGCTGCTGTTTTCCGCCTTCGTTGCGCTGTCGGCCACGCAGATGCTGGTGCCGATGAAGGCCGCCGCCTCGCGCGAACTGCCCGGCACCGGCGGCATGTTCGTCGCCGGCGGCGTGATCGGCACCGTGGCGGGACTGGTGGGCGCCGGCGGCGGCTTCATCTCGGTGCCCTTCATGACCTGGTGTAATGTGCGCATCCACCAGGCAGTGGCCACCAGCGCGGCGCTGGGCTTTCCGATTGCGCTGGCCGGCACGCTGTCCAATATCTGGTTCGGCTGGAACGAGCCGAAGCTGCCGCCGCTGTCGCTGGGCTTCATCTATGTGCCGGCGCTGTTGGTCATCGTGGCCGCCAGCGTGATCCTGGCGCCGCTGGGCGCGCGCACCGCGCACCGCATGCCGGTGCAGTCGCTGCGGCGCGCCTTCGCCTGCGTGCTGTATTGCCTTTCCATCTATATGTTCTGGCATGCCGTCGGCTAGGCATTGCCAGCAAGGCCGGGGAAGCGCATCATTGAGAAGTCCCCGGAGAAGGGCATGGATGCCGATATCGATCAAGTGTTGCGCCTGAGCGCGCCCTGCGGACAGCCGGTGCGCCGCCTGTTCAAGGCCCCGTTGCGCCTGATGTCGCTGCTGCGCTATGTGCACGTTGAGCTATGCGCCAGCGGGCCGGTGCTGATTCCCGCCACGGCTTTCCCTTCCATGTGCGTGATCGTGCAGGGCGGTGTGCGCATCGGCGGGCCGGATGGGCTGCTCGTCACCGAGGGCTTCATGCGCGGGCCGAACCAGCGTCCCGTGCGGCTCGAATGGCTGCCGGGCACCAGCCTGATCGTGGCCATGATGCGCGTTGGCCGCGTGGGACGGCTGTTCGATGTGCCGGCCAATGAGCTGGCCAACCGCGTGCTCCCGCTGGAATTCATCACCGACTGCGGCAGCGTGCGCGAGCTGACCGATGCGATTCGCGCGGGCGATGGGCCGCAGGACTGGATCACGGCCTTCGGCGACTGGCTGCTGGTGCGCATGCAGGCAGAGAGCCTGAATCGCGTGCCGCCATTGTGCCTGCCTGTGCACGCGCTGAACGAGCCGGCCGAGGCGCTGGCCGAATATGCAAACTTGTCGCTGCGGCAGTTCGAGCGCCGCTTCCTCTCTTCCTATGGAGTGCCGCTGCGCGATACGCGCCGCCTGATGCGGCACATGCTGGCCATGGCGACAATGTTGCGCAGCACGCCGCGCCGGGGCCAGCTGACGGCGGTGGCGCATGAAGCGGGCTATTACGACCAGGCGCAGATGGTGCGCGAGTTCGCCGAACTGTCGAACATGACGCCGACCGCCTGCGTGCGCGCCATGTACGGCGACACGGAGCAGGAGGATGAAGCGCGCCTGCTGCGCTACTCCGGCGCCGACCGCCAGCTCGTAATCACCAGTCCATTGTGAAATTTCGACAAGCGCCAATGTCGGGTTGGTACAAGAAAGCGATGCACCCCCTTCATTAGTATCCCCTTCGCAGCCCGCCAATCCGAGCGGGCCGCGAACCGAACGGAGATACGCATGAAGACCAGCATCGCAGCGGCATTGGCAACCGCAGTCCTCCTGAGCGCCTGCCACCACCGCGAACAGGAGCAGTACGAAGATGTGCGGCCGGTATGGAGCACTGCCGTCACTCACAGCAAGGGAACCGTGGGCGCCGCCTATTCGGGCGAAGTGCGCGCGCGGCATGAGCACAAGGCCGGCTTCCGCGTCGGCGGCAAGATCACCGAGCGCCTGGTGGACGTGGGCGACAAGGTGGCGCCGGGCCAGGTGCTGATGCGCCTCGATCCGCAGGACGCAGCGCTCAACCTCACCGCCTACAGCGCCCAGGCCGATTCCGCCGAGAGCCGCCTGGCCAAGGATGACGCCGACCTGGCGCGCGCGGAGGAGCTGTTCCGCAAGCAGTTCATCTCGCAGGCCGAACTCGATCAGAACCGCATGCTGGTGCGCCAGTCCAAGGCCCAGATGCGCTCCGCGACCGCGCAACGCCAGCTGGCCGCGAACCAGCGCGGCTACACCGAGCTGCGCGCCGACCGCGCCGGCGTGGTCACGGCCATCTACGTCGAGGCGGGTCAGACCGTTGGCGCCAGCCAGCCGGTGCTGACGATTGCGGTGGCGGGCGAACGGGAGATCGTGGTCAGCGTGCCCGAATCCCGCGTGGCGGAACTGAAGCCGGGCCGCGCCATGCAGGTGACGACATGGATGCGGCCGGACTGGGTCTACGCTGCGCGCCTGCGCGAACTGGCGCCCGATACGGACAGCGTGACCCGCACCTATATCGCCCGCGCCACCATCCTCGAACCGGACGACAATCTGCGCCTGGGCATGACGGCCACCCTGAGCCTGGCCGATGTGGAGGGCGACAACGCCATCCGCCTGCCGCTGACGGCGATCACGGACCACGGCAAGCCGACCGTCTGGGTCATCGATCCGAAGTCGCAGCGCGTGCGCCAGCGCCCCGTTACCCTGCTGGCGGCGCTGGATAATATCGCGATCATCGGCGGCGGCCTGCAGGACGGCGAGCAGGTCGTCACTGCCGGCGTGCACATGCTGCACGCCGACCAGAAGGTGCGCGTGGCCGCACGGAGCGCGCCATGAAAGACCTGAACCTCTCCGGCTGGGCGCTCAAGCATCCGCAGATGATGATCTTCCTGATTGGATTGCTGGCGCTGTCCGGCATCTTCGCCTACCAGAAGCTGGGCCAGAAGGAAGATCCTGAATTCACTTTCCGCGCCATGGTGGTGCAGGCCAAGCTGCCCGGCGCCACGGCGCAGCAGATGGCCGACCAGGTGACGGACAAGCTGGAAAAGAAGCTGCAGGAAGTCGCGCAGATCGATTACACGACCAGCTATTCCCGCCCCGGCGTCACGCAGATCACCATCATGCTGCGCGAGGACACGACGGCGGCCGACGTGGCCGACGCCTGGTACCAGGTGCGCAAGAAGATCGGCGACATCAAGCCCACGCTGCCCTCCGGCATTCGCGGTCCCTTCTTCAACGATGAATTCGGTGATACCTTCGGCAACCTGTACGCAATCACGGGCGATGGCTACAACTATCCGCAGCTGAAGGATTTTGCCGATGCGGCGCGCAATGAAATCCTGCGCCTGCCGGACGTGAACAAGGTCGATTACGTGGGCGTGCAGGATGAGAAGATCTACGTCGAGACATCGAATGCCAAGCTGGCTTCCCTCGGGCTGGACCCGAACGCCATCGTCAACGCACTGCGCGCGACCAATGTGATCGACCCGGCCGGCGTGGTGGAGACGGGCGACGAGCGGGTGCATGTGCGCGTGTCGGGCGAGTTCAAGTCGGTGGAGAGCATCCGCGAGATGGGCATCCGCGCCGGCGACCGCAGCTTCCGCCTCGGCGACATCGCGGAAGTGAAGCGCGGCGTAGCCGATCCCGCCACCTTCAAGATGCGCTTCAACGGCCAGGAGGCGATCGGCCTGGCGATCTCGATGCGCAAGGGCGGCGACGTGATCCGCCTTGGCGAGCAGTTGAACGCGCAGATCAAGCGTATCCAGTCCGGCTTGCCGGTCGGCGTGCAGATGCATTCGGTGTCGGACCAGCCGGAAGTCGTGCAGCGCTCCGTGCATGAATTCACGCACAGCCTGATGGAGGCGGTCATCATCGTGCTGGCGGTCAGCTTCTTTTCGCTGGGCGTGCGCAGCGGCATCGTTGTTGCCTTGTCCATTCCGCTGGTGCTGGCGATCACCTTCCTCGCCATGTATGCACTGAACATCGAGCTGCAGCGCATCTCGCTGGGCGCCCTGATCATCGCCCTCGGCCTGCTGGTGGACGACGCCATCATCGCCGTCGAAATGATGATGCTCAAGCTGGAGCAGGGCTGGGACAAGTTTGCGGCCGCCACTTATGCGTACACTGCGACCGCCTTTCCCATGCTGACCGGCACCCTGATCACGGCGGCTGGCTTCCTGCCGGTGGGCTTTGCCAAGTCCTCGGCTGGCGAATACACCTTTTCCATCTTCCAGGTGGTGGGGCTGGCGCTGCTGCTGTCCTGGATCGTGGCCGTGCTGTTCACGCCCTGCCTGGGTTATGTGCTGCTGCCCACGCCGAAAGAGGGCCATGCACATCACGACGAGGATGCCGTCTACCAGCGCGGTTTTTATGTGACCTTCCGCAAGCTGGTGCAGGCTTGCCTGGCGCACCGCCGCATCGTCATCGCCGTCACCTGCGCG
Organism: Pseudoduganella sp.; assembly: GCA_036404755.1. Classification (GTDB taxonomy): domain Bacteria; phylum Pseudomonadota; class Gammaproteobacteria; order Burkholderiales; family Burkholderiaceae_D; genus Rugamonas. Next base: position 5,847 of record DASWYX010000212.1, on the reverse strand, counting down.
ATTTTCCTTGGTTCGCTGGCGCTGTTCAAATACGTGCCGAAGGAATTCTTCCCCGCGTCCAACCGCCCGGAACTGATGGTCGACCTGTGGCTGCCCGAAGCGGCGACCTACGGCGCCACCGAAAGCCAGGTGAAGGCGATGGAAGCGAAACTGGCCGGCGACAAGGACGTGGTTTCCGTGACCGGCTATGTGGGCGGCGGCAGCCCGCGCTTCTACCTGCCGCTGGACGCGCAGATGCCCAACCTCCACCTGGCCGAGATGATGGTCGTCACGCATGACGAGGCAGCGCGCGAGCGCGTGCTGGCGAAGATCCAGAAGATGTTCGAGACGGATTTCCCGCTGGTGCGCGGCCGCGTGAACCGGCTGGAAAACGGCCCGCCGGTCGGCTATCCGCTGCAGTTCCGCATTTCCGGGCCGGACATGAACCAGCTGCCGGCAGTGTCGGAAAAGCTGGCCGCCATCATGCGCGCCGACCCGAACGTACGCCGCGTGAACAGCGATTACGGCGAGCGCCTGAAGACCATGCGCGTGGAAATCGACCAGGATGCGGCGCGTGCCGTGGGCGTGACTTCGCGCCAGATCGCCAATGCCCTGCAGACGTCGATGACCGGCCAGGCCATCACTCAGTACATCGAGGACGACAAGGGCATCGATGTGGTGGCGCGCCTGACGTCCGCCGAGCGTGGTGACCTGAACAACCTGAAGGATGTGAAGGTCTACGTCCGCGACGGCAAGTTCGTGCCGCTGTCGCAGGTGGCGCGCCTGGTCGTCGGCAGCGAGGAGAGCGTGCTGTGGCGCCGCAACCGGGTGCCGACCATCAGCGTGCGCGCCGACGTGGAAGGAGCGATGGCGCCGGACGTGGCGGCGGCGCTGCAGCCGAAGATCGATGAACTGGCGGCCGGCCTGCCGCTCGGCTACCGCATCGAGGTGGGCGGCACGATGGAGTCGAGCGCGAAGTCGCAGGGCTCGATCAAGGCCGTGATGCCGATGATGCTGGTGGTCGTGCTGCTCCTGCTGATGATGCAGTTGCAGGACATGAAGAAGATGGTGCTGGTGCTGGTGACGGCGCCGCTGGGCATGATTGGCGTGTCCCTGATCCTGGCGACCTTCCGCATTCCCTTCGGCTTCGTGGCCACGCTGGGCGTGATCGCACTGTTTGGCATGATCATCCGCAATTCCGTGATCCTGGTCGTGCAGATCGACCAGGACGTGGCGCGCGGCGCTTCGTATTACGACGCCATCGTGGAATCGGCCGTGCGCCGTTTCCGTCCCATCGTGCTGACTGCGCTGGCCGCCGTGCTGGGCATGATCCCGCTGACCCGTTCCACCTTCTGGGGGCCGATGGCCTGGGCCATCATGGGCGGCCTGATCGTGGCGACGCTGCTTACCTTGCTGTTCCTGCCGGCCCTGTACGCCGCAGCATACCGCGTGAAGAAACCGGAGGCCGTATGAAAAGGATGACCTTGATCGCCAGCGCGTGCGTCGCCGCCGCGCTGGGCGGGACGCTGCCGCTGCCGGCGCATGCCATGGACCTGATGGGCGCCTGGCAGCATGCGCTGGGCATGGACCCCAGCCTGATGGCGGCCGGCGCCGCGCGCGAGGCGGGGGCCGAGAAGAAGGTGCAGGGCGATGCGCTGTTCAAACCGCGCGTCAATCTTACGGCGAGCGTGACGCACCTGGACGTGAACAGCGGCGCCTTCGGTCCGCCGCAGCTGTCCAACCTGCTGCCGACGGAAAGCAAGGGCACGCGGCGCGAGGCCAGCGTGACGCTGGTGCAGCCGATTTACCGCGCCGATTACCGCGCCGCACGCAAGCAGATGCACAGCCAGTCTGCCATCGCTGAACTGAGCTACGACAGCGCGCGCCAGGACCAGATCCAGCGCGTGGCCCAGGCTTACTTCAACGTGCTGCTGGCCGAGGAACGCGTGCGCCTGCTGGACGCCCAGCTGGCGGCAACGGGCGAGCAGGCCTCGGACGCCAAGGCGCGGTTCGACGCGGGCCGCGCCCGCATCATCGACTTGCGCGATGCCGAAGCGCGGCGCGAGTCGGTGCATTCGCTGCGCATTGCGGCCGGCAGCGAGCTGGAACTGCGACGGGTGCAGTTCTTCGAGCAGACGGGCGTGGAGGCGGGCGGGCTGGCCGTGATGCGCGAAGGCTTTGCGCCGCAGGCCAGCAGCACGCCGCTGTCGGCCTGGGAGCAAAAGGCGCAGGACAACAACCCGCAGCTGCAGACCCGCCTGCGTCAGCTGGAGGCGGCGCGCGCCGAAACCGAACGTCACAAGCGCGTCAGCCGTCCTACGCTGGACCTGGTGGCTTCGCATGGAGAGTTGCGCACGACCGGTGATGTGTCGCCGCTGGTGTCGCCGGAGCGCACGCGCAGCAATACGATCGGGCTGCAGCTGAATATTCCCCTGTATCAGGGCGGGGCGCTCGACTCGCAGCAGCGCGAGGCGGCGGCGAAACTGCGCGAAGCCCAGTTCAATGTGGATGCGGCGCGGCGCGACGTGCGCCTGCAGGTGCGCGACGCCTGGCTGGCCGTCAGCGACGGCGCGGCACAGGTGCTGGCGCTGGAGCAGTCGGTCAAGGCTGCGCGCACGGCGCAGGAAGCGGCGGAGCTGGGACGCGAAGTGGGCATGCGCACCACGCTCGACGTGCTCAATGCGCAGCAGGGCGTGTATTCGGCCATGTTCGATTTGTCGAAGGCGCGGGTGAGCTGGTTGATGGGCAGCCTGCGCCTCTCCGCCGCGGCGGGCGGGCTGGGGGACGAGGAGGTGAGGGCGGTCAATGCCTATCTGGCGGAGCGGTGAATCATGGCGCCGCTGGCCGGGACACACGGCGGATCAATGATCCGCCCTACGCGCCGGTGGTATGCCTGCGTCCGGAATTTGCCGACCAACACAGCGTAGGGCGGATCGTTTTGATCCGCCGTGCATGCTCAGAGCCAGGCTTCGAACCCGTCCAGCAGCAGCTGCAGGCCGGCTTCGAACATATCCTTCGTCTTGAGCGAAGCAAACGGCACGCCGACGGACTTGGCCGAAGGATAGCGTTCCTCGTCCAGCTCCTCGAACCGTGCCTTGATCTCGTCCTGCGTCGGGCTGCCGGCCAATCCCGGCCGGGCCGGGCTGCAGGACGACACGAACTGCGCCACCAGGCGATAAGCCAGTGCAGCCTGCTGCGGCGTAAAGCCGCCCTGCAGGAACAGGGCCGACACATGGTCGAAGTAGACCATGCCATAGTCGGTCTCACCCTCGCCGACCATCTGGAACAGTCGGTACGGCCCGCGTGAGGCGATGTATTGCGCCACGCCGGGATATTTGCTGGTGAGCTTCAGGTTGGAGCGCGCCAGCTCTTCGATGTCCGCACGCCAGTCGCCGCTCAGTGGCGGCATATGGCGCATCCGGCTCTCGTAGAAATGGTTCATCACGCCGGACACCAGCTTGTCGCGGTTGCCGATGTAGTAGTAGATCAGCCCCGGCACCACGCCGAACTCGCGTGCGATGAGCGTGATGGAAATGTCCTGCAGCGGCTCGGTCTTGGTGAGTTCAAGCACCTTGTCGATGATGGCGCTGCGCGACAGGTCCGCCTCGTTGCCGATGGCGGCAGCGGCTTTGGGCGGGCGTCCGCGGGGACGCGCAACGGCAGTGTCTTTCGCCGGGCTGGCTTTGCTCATGGTGCTTGTTCTGCGGGATCTGGAAATCCGCCTATTCTGCGGCCTTCGCGCCGGCCGCGCAACCGCCCATCATTTAATTGATGCGTCATCAAATTTAATTGACTTCCCCAAAACCGCGTCCTACACTAATTGACGACGCCTCAATTAATTCAAGCAAGGAGACAGAAATGAGCGAAAACGAAGCGACCGCCGGCCTGCGCGGCGCGGGCTGGGACCCCAGCCTGATGAACCGACCGCACAAGGTGGTGCCGGCCACGCTGAGCACGGCGGACGGCAGCAAGACCATGGGCTTCCTCTTCACCGTCAGCGGCGACGAAACCACCGTGGTATCGGTGATGCACCCGCGCGAATTCCAGCTGTCGCACTACCTGGTGCCGGCCATCCTGGACGCGGGCTGCGCCTGCTGGGTGCAGGCGCCGCGCGCCATCGGCAACGACCTGCGCCTGGAACACGAGATTGCGCTGTTCGATGTGGCGGCCGGCATGGCCCACCTGCGCAAGCTGGGCTTCAGCAAGATCGCCCTGCTGGGCAACTCCGGCGGCGCACCGCTGTATGCGCTGTACAACCAGCAATCGAAGCTGGCGCCGGAGCAGCGCATCGAACGCACGCCGGGCGGCCGTCCCACCAAGCTGGCGGAGCTGGACATGCCGGTGGCGGACGGCATCATTTTCGTCGCACCGCACGGCGGCCAGGGCAAGCTGCTGATGGCCAGCATCGACGGTTCGGTCACCGATGAAAACGACCCGCTGAACGTCGACCCCTCGCTGGACCCGTTCTCGCCCGCCAATGGCTTCAACCCGATGACCGGCAAGGCCAAGTACACGCCGGAATTCATCGACCGCTATCGCGCCGCCCAGGTGGCGCGCGTCGAGCGCCTGGACCAGAAGGCGAAGCAGCTGCTGAAGGCGAAGATCGGCGCGAAAAAGAAGCTGGCGGAGGAGAAGAGCCTGGAGCTGAAGAAGCTGGCCTCTTATGCGCCCATTTTCAATGTCTGGCGCACCGATGCCGACCTGCGCACCTGGGACCCCAGCCTCGATCCGAACGACCGCCCGGCCGGCGGCCTGTGGGGACGCGATCCTTTCGTTTCCAACCTGGGCAGCGTGGGCTTTGCCCGTGTGGTGACGCCGGAATCCTGGCTGTCCACCTGGTCCGGCCTGTCCTCCAACGCCGCGCTGGACAAGTGCGGCGCCTCGATCACCCAGCCCTTCCTGCTGATCTATTACAGCGGCGACCAGGCCGCGTTCCCCTCGGACATCGAGGAAATCTACAAGCAGGTTCCGAGCGCCGCCAAAGTCATGCACACGGTGCGCGGCAACCATCACGGCGCCGCGCTGGCCGAAGGCGAAGAACCCGGCCGCAACATCACCGCGCAGCACCTCGGCAACTGGCTGCGCGCATTCTGAGAGAGAGCACAATGACCCAAACCGTTCCAACACCGCTGCTGGCCGGCGTTCACCATACCGCCCGCCCGACCTGGAAGCTGGCCGAAACCGTCCACTTCTACCGCGACCTGCTTGGCCTGCCGCTGGTGCATGCCGTTTCCGCTCGTGGCTGGGGCCCGCACGACCATCCGGACTTCCTGCACTTCTTCTTCGATGCGGGCCGCGGCGCCACCATCGCCTTCTTCTACTACATCGGTACCGAACGCCCGGACTGGCTCCCAGTGCGCAACACGACCTTCGACCTGGCCACGCACACTGCCTGGCAGGTGGAGACATACGAAGAACTGCTGGCCTGGAAGACGCGCGCCGAAAAGATGGGTATTCCGCTGCACATGCAGGTGCGCCATGAAGTGATCGAGTCGCTGTACTTCGAAGACCCGAACGGCTATCCGATCGAGATCACGCTGCAGTTGCGCCCCTTCGGCGCGCAAGACCGCAACGATGCCACCAACACCATCGAAGCGGCCATTGAAATGGAAAGGGCGCGCGACCAGGGCGCGCCGTTCAAGGCGATCGACGACGTATGGCTGCGCAAGGCCCGCCGCGTGGATGGCGCCGCGCCTGCCGGCGCGGCCAGCGCCTTCGTGCTGGACTTGCCGGAGTTCCGTCCCCTGATCGAGGCGGCGAAAGCGCGCGGCTGCTATGCCACGACCGCGCTGCCTAACGGCTACACGCGCATCGACGGCAATCCCACGCTGCAGTTCAACCGCAAGGAACTGGGTTTCAAGCCGGCCG
>DASWYX010000211.1:0-2079 GCA_036404755.1 Pseudoduganella sp. | reverse complement strand
AAGCCAGCCTGCGCGGCGTGGAAGCGCGCATGGCGCCGCCGGCCGAAGCGCGTGGAGAGCATAAATGATCGCCCGCCTTATCAGATGGTCGATCGCCAACCGCTTCCTGGTCCTGCTGGCGACCGTGGCGCTGGCTGCGTGGGGCGTGTGGGCCCTGATGCGTACGCCGCTGGATGCGATTCCCGACTTATCTGACACGCAGGTGATTATCCGCACCAGTTATCCGGGCCAGGCGCCGCAACTGGTCGAGAACCAGGTCACCTATCCGCTCACCACGACCATGCTCTCGGTGCCGGGCGCAAAAGCCGTGCGCGGTTACTCTTTCTATGGCGATTCCTTCGTTTACGTGCTGTTTGATGACCATACGGACCCGTACTGGGCCCGTTCACGCGTGCTGGAATACCTGAACCAGGTGCAGGCTCGCCTTCCGGCACAAGCCCGGCCTTCGCTGGGACCGGATGCGACCGGCGTCGGCTGGATCTTCGAATATGCGCTGGTCGACCGCAGCGGGAAGCTGGACCTCGGACAACTACGCTCCCTGCAGGACTGGTTCCTGAAGTACGAGCTGAAAACCGTGCCCAATGTCGCCGAAGTGGCCAGCATAGGCGGCATGGTCCGCCAGTACCAGATTCAGCTCGATCCGGTCCGCATGCGTGCCCTTAACGTCACGCACGCCCAGGTTGTGGAAGCGGTGCAGCGCGCCAACCAGGAAAGCGGCGGCTCGGTACTGGAGATGGGTGAAGCCGAATACATGGTGCGCGCATCGGGCTATCTGAAATCGCTCGACGACTTCCGCCTGATTCCACTGAACGCAAATGCTTCCGGCGTGGCGGTGACCTTGGGCGACGTCGCCACCGTCCATGTCGGTCCGGAGACACGGCGCGGCGTGGCGGACCTGAACGGCGAGGGCGAGGTCGCGGGCGGCGTGATCGTCATGCGCTCGGGGAAGAATGCGCTGGAGACGATTGCGGCGGTAAAGACGAAACTGGAACAGCTGCGAGGCGGCTTGCCGCGCGGCGTTGAAATCGTGACCACCTACGACCGCTCGCAGCTGATTCGCGGCGCGGTCACAAACCTCGAACACAAGCTGCTGGAAGAATTCGTCGTGGTCGCCATCGTCTGCGCGCTGTTCCTGCTGCACGCGCGTTCGGCGCTGGTGGCCATCATTACGCTGCCGCTGGGCGTGCTGGCCTCCTACCTGATCATGCATTACCAGGGCGTGAACGCCAACATCATGTCGCTGGGCGGCATTGCGATTGCGATCGGCGCCATGGTGGATGCGGCCGTGGTGATGATCGAGAATGCGCACAAGCATATCGAGGCATGGCGACATGCGCATCCCGGTGCGGAGCTGGCCGGTGCAGAGCACTGGCGCGTGATCGGCGACGCGGCAATCGAAGTCGGGCCAGCGCTGTTCCTTTCGATGCTGATCATTGTGCTGTCCTTCATCCCTGTCTTTACGCTGGAAGCGCAGGAAGGGCGGCTGTTCTCGCCGCTAGCTTTCACCAAGACCTATGCGATGGCGGCAGGCGCCATCCTGTCCGTGACGCTGGTGCCCGTGCTGATGGGACTCCTGATCCGCGGGCCGATTCCAGCGGAATCCCGCAATCCGCTGAACCGCTGGCTGGCGGCCGCATACGCGCCGCTGCTGCGCGCCGTGCTGCGTGCGCCAAAACTGACGCTGGTCTTCGCGGCGCTGTTCGCCGTACTGTCGCTGTTGCCCCTGTCGCGCCTTGGTGGTGAGTTCATTCCAGCGATGGATGAGGGGGACCTTCTGTATATGCCAAGCGCCTTGCCCGGCATCGGCATCGGCAAGGTGTCCGAACTGTTGCAGCAGACGGATCGCCTGATCCGCACCGTGCCGGAGGTGGAAAGTGTGTTTGGCAAGGCTGGCCGCGCGGAATCGGCAACCGATCCTGCGCCGCTGGAGATGTTCGAGACCACGATCCGCTTCAAGCCGCGCGAGCAATGGCGGCCGGGCAGGACACCCGAAAAGCTGGTCGAGGAGCTGTACCGGGTAGTGAAAGTGCCGGGGCTGTCCAATGTCTGGGTGCCGCCAATCCGCAACCGCATCGATCT
>DASWYX010000210.1:0-7739 GCA_036404755.1 Pseudoduganella sp. | reverse complement strand
CAAGGCCCCGGCAGGTAGTTTAAGTACTTGATTTCTAAAATGAAAGTTACTCTGCGAGAATTTTTAGCACGGCGGTACGCACCGCAAAAGTTCCGCACACTTTCTGTGGATATCTTTGTGCGTAACAGAGCAGCCGAAATGCAAAGTGCTTGATCCGTAAGGATATTTGTGAAATGCACGCGAATGTAGCATCCCGGTTTACCTTTAATAATCAGCCGTTTACAAAAATCCCTTGCGAAATGAAGTTATGTGTGACATAAGCATGACCTCCGCAAAGAAGTGTGGACAGCTTCACGAATCCGTAACGATGAACACGACCGAACAAGCCCAGGTAATCACCGTCAGCGCGCTCAACCAGGCCGTTGCGCGCCTGCTCGAACGCAGTTTTCCACTGACCTGGATCGCTGGGGAAATCTCGAATTTCACCCGGGCCGCCTCGGGTCACTGGTATTTCACGCTGAAAGATGACGGCGCCCAGGTGCGCGCCGTCATGTTCCGCGGCCGTGCGCAATACGCCGGCTTCGTGCCACGCGAAGGCGACAAGGTCGAAGTCCGCGCCCTGGTCACGCTGTACGGACCGCGCGGCGATTACCAGATCAATGCGGAAGCGATCCGCAGGGCCGGCGTTGGCACCCTGTTCGAAGCATTTATGCGCCTGAAGGAAAAGCTGGCGGCGGCCGGCCTGTTCGATGCGGAGCGCAAGCGGGCCGTGCCCATGTTCGCGCGTACCATCGGAATTGTGACCAGCCCTTCCGCCGCCGCGCTGCGCGACGTGCTGACGGCGCTGCGCCGGCGCGCGCCGCACGTCAATGTCATCATCTACCCTACCCTCGTGCAGGGTGCACAGGCCCCTGAACAAATTGTGAATGCCGTCAACCTGGCTTCGCGCCGGGCCGAATGCGACGTGCTGATCGTGTGCCGCGGCGGCGGCAGCATCGAGGACTTGTGGAGTTTCAACGACGAGGCCGTCGCCTACGCGGTGGCAAATTGCAGCATGCCGGTGATTTCCGGCGTGGGCCACGAAACCGACTTCACGATCTGCGACTTCGCGGCCGACCTGCGCGCCGCCACGCCCACCGCCGCGGCCGAGCTGTCCGCCACGCCGCATGCGGACTGGCTCGCGTCGCTGCGCACGGATGTGACGGACCTGCGCCGCTCGATGCGCCGCGCGCTCGGAGATGCCTCGCAAACGCTGGATAACTATGCCCGCCGCCTGCTGAGCCCAACTGCGCGCATTGCCCAGCAGCGCCTGCAACTAAAGTCACTCGCCACGGCCCTGCTGCATGCCAAGCGCGCGCCGATGGCGCAAACGCGCTTTACCCTCGACCGCCTGGCCGGCCGCCTGGCCGCGCGCCGTCCGGACGTAACCGGCGTGCGTGCGCAACTGGGCGCCCTGCAGCACCGCGCGGCGCTGGCGGCCAGTGCGCAGATCGCGCAGCGGCGCGAAGCGCTGGCGGCGTTGTCGGCCCAGCTGGAACTGCTGAACCCGCAGCGCACGCTGGAGCGCGGTTATGCCATCGTCAGCGATGGCAAGGGCGCCGTGCTGCGCTCGCCCGACCAGCTGAAACCGCGCGAAACGGTGACGGTGCGCCTGGCCGAGGGCAGCGCCGAAGTGGGCGTGGCCACCGTTCAGCCCTTGCTGTGAGTGAAATTGAAAGTACCCGTGTTTTCAGGTAATCTGCCTGAAAAGGATTTCAATACGGGACAGCAATTGAAAGAAGAAGAAAAGACTGCCGGGCCTTCGACCCTGATCGACGTCGCGCGCGAAGCCGGCGTGTCGCCCAGTACCGTATCGCGCATCCTGAACGGCACCGCCAAGGTGTCCGACGAAAAGCGCCAGGCTGTGCTGAAAGCCATTGAGCGCAACAAGTTCGCCCCCAACCTGATGGCGCAGGCGCTGAAGAAAGGCCGCACGCATACGATCGGGATCGTGGTGCAGGATATTTCCTCCCCCTTCTTCGACGAGATCCTGCACGGCGTGGATGACGGACTGAAGAACACTGGCTATGCCTCGGTGATCGTGTCCGGCCACTGGAATGCGGAAGAGGAAGCGGACCGCATCCGCCTGCTGCTGGCGCGCAAAGTGGACGGCATCGTGCTGCTATCGGGGCGCATGTCCGATGAAACGGTACTGCAATTCTCGACCCAGCGTCCCATCGTCTCCACCGGCCGCCACCTCGATACCAGGCGGGCGCTCGGCTTCCGCCTCGACCACGAGCGCGGCGCCTGGCTTGCGGTGCGCCACCTGATTGAACTCGGCCACCGGCGCATCGCTTTCGTGTCGGGTCCAGCCAACCATGCGGATGCGATCGATCGTATGAACGGTTACCGCCGCGCACTGGAAGAAGCCGGGCTGGAAGTCGATCCGAAGCTCATCGTGGAAGGCAATTTCCACGAAAACAGCGGCCTGCTGGCCGTGAATCACCTGCTCGATACCCGTCAGCAATTCAGCGCCATCTTTGCCGCCAACGACCAGAGCGCCTACGGCGTGCGCCTGGCCCTGTATCGCAAGGGCATCCGCGTGCCCGAAGACATTTCCCTGGTCGGTTTCGACGACCTGCCCGGCTCGGCTTACACGACGCCGCCCCTGACCACGGTCAAGCAGCCGCTGTATGAAATGGGGCTGATCGCCACCAACGCGCTGCTGCGCCTGATCCACGGCGATCCGGCCGAGGCGAACATCCCTCCCGTCGAACTTGTTGTACGAGAGACAACTCGACGCTACGCTTAGCAGTCATCCGGCTCCCGTATTACAATGATGGTCGTTTCGTCAAAAATAATCTTTCGTCTCTACTAAAGGAAACCTCATGGAACATACCCTGCCCCCGCTGCCGTATGCAATGGACGCTCTGCAGCCGCACATCTCCAAGGAGACCCTGGAATACCACTACGGTAAGCACCATCAGGCTTATGTGACCAACCTGAACAACCTGATCAAGGGCACCGAGTTCGAAAACCTGTCCCTGGAAGAGATCATCAAGAAGTCGTCCGGCGGCGTGTTCAACAACTCCGCCCAGGTGTGGAACCACACCTTCTACTGGAACTGCCTGGCTCCGAACGCCGGCGGCGCAGCAACCGGCGCCGTGGCCGCTGCGATCGATGCCAAGTGGGGTTCCTTCGACAAGTTCAAGGAAGAATTCACCAAGTCCTGCGTGGGCAACTTCGGTTCCGGCTGGACCTGGCTGGTGAAGAAGGCCGACGGTTCCGTCGACATCGTCAACACCTCCAACGCCGCTACCCCGCTGACCACCACCGACAAGCCTCTGCTGACCTGCGACGTGTGGGAACACGCTTACTACGTCGACTACCGCAACGCCCGTCCGAAGTACGTTGAGTCCTTCTGGAATCTGGTGAACTGGAACTTCGTGAACCAGAATTTCGCGTAATCGCGTTTCTGTTCGCTTCCCAAAACGCCCGCAATTTTTGCGGGCGTTTTCGTTTAGTTTTCCAGACATTCGCTTGCCAGGTCGTCGTCGCGCCGCCGGTGCTTCGGCACGCGGCGCTCCACCTGCTGCTCCGCCCGCATCCGGCTTTGGTCGACCAGCAGCAGCGCCGTCTGCAGCGCCTCGCTCATGCTCTTTGCCGCCAGGCGGATTGCTTCGGTAGGCGATGGCTGCTGTTCGCCCGTTTCCTGCATGGCTGCGCGCCTTGCTGAGCCGCCGGCGACCAGGCGCGGTCCTGCGGCCGCCGGATCCAGAGATCCCGCCACGCATTACGCTGCTCGCCCGCTGCGGCGCACGCCATCTGCCGCGGCGAGACCGGCCGGCCGCGAAAAACGATCTGATCGCCAATGACGTCGGCGTAGAACAATTGCTCCGCGCAGCGCATCCGCAGTTGCGTTCCGGCCGGCAGGAACACGTTTTTCCATTGGTATCCCGGCCCCGCCGCCTCAGCCGATTGCTGAGTCCTGATCCAATCCTTGATGGCGCGCACTATCGCTTCCGCAGTGCACAGCGCGCTGCCGGACGTGCGCAGGAAAGTGCGCAGCTCGGCTAGCGCGGCATAGGAAACAACGCCAGATTCTTCGTCCATGATCTTCTCCCTTCAGACCGTTGGACAATCGGTATAGGCATTGGTTCCAGAGTCAGTCGGCCGTTTTGTTCCTTTCCTTGGTCCTTTCCTGTTCCTTTTTGTTCCTTTTTGTTCCGTTTTCCGCAGCCCGGAAAAGGGAACAAAAAGAGACAAGAAAAGACAAAAAGGAACACACAAAAGGAACAAAACGGCCGACTGACTTGGATCGCGATCATGCCCCCTTTTCCGCGCCGGCGGCCGTGACAATGCGTGAGTAATCGCGCTGGGCTGGTCTGATATTCTCTGCCGGTCATATTGCGAGGGAAGGCGGCAGCGATGCGGAAAAATGTGGTGCTCTTGCTTGCGGCGTTGTGGCAGTTGCCGTCCATCGCGGCGGACCAGATGCCGGACCGCATTCCGGACGGGCTGACCGGCAGTTGGGGCACGGCGGAGTCGCTGTATGCGGGCAGCACGGGCCAGACGGAAATGCACCTGCTGGCGGACGGCCTCGGCGTGCTGGCAGGATCGACGCCGCCGGCGCAGGAGAACGGCGGCACGCCCGCCGACCCGGCCGGGCATGCGCCGCGCGCGATCATCGGCTTTCCCTTCCAGGCCACGCTGCAAGGCGAGGAGTTGATTCTGCGTCCGCTTATGCCGAATGCGGGACAGTCGCTGATGGCGAAGGACATGGCCCTGTCCTGCCACTACGACTCGTCGGCGCCTTCCATCACCTGCAAAGGCCCGGACGGCGTGCCGATGGTGCTGGCACGGCGCAGCAAGACGGTGCCGGCCGAAGTCACGCGGCTGATCGACAGCCTGCGATCGCAGTCGTGAAAATCCTCGCACTGACGATCGCGCTTGCAGCGCATACGGCGGCGGCGGCGGACCTGCCGTGCGGGCTGGGAGCGCCGCCCGGAACAAAGGAATTTGCCGCGCGACGGGCGCGCGAGGGCGACGAGGTCGCGCACAAGGGTTACCTGGCCGTCTGCGATGCGAACCTGGAGCGCTACGACGTGCGCGCCCACCTCAAGCCGCTGACGTCCGCCAGCAAGGGACTGGCCTTCAAGCCGGTGGAACTGGCGGGCACGCCGTTCGCGCGTTGGCAGGCGCTGGGCGGGCTGCCGGAAACAGTGGGCGAAGTGCCGTCGCGTTTCTACCGCGGCTTCCGCGATCCGAAGGGGAGGACGGTCACGCTATTCGAGCACGATATGTCCGCCGACGGCACGAGTGCTTACCGTGACCCGAAAGATGAACCGGAGCGGGTGAACGGCCTGCCTGCGCGGCTCGTGGTGCTGCAGTCGCCCAGTAAGGCCGTTTCGGTCCTGATCTGGACGGAAGGCCGGCGCGCTTACGAATTGTGGATCGACGCGAACGTCGTGCTGGACCGCTCGCGCCAGGAAATGTTCGCGCTTGCCGCATCGCTGCCGAAAGCCATCCCGGCCAGGCCGAACGCGCCGACGCCGGCGCCGCCGATGCTTGGCCCGGATGGCCTGCCCATCATTCAGCCACCGGTGCCGCCGAAAAATTGACGGCGCGTTGGTGATTTTATCAATTGCCCCACGCCCGCTAGACGGACACAATGGGGCATGACTACACCAGACCAACCGAAACGCCGCGGCCTGCTGAAGGCCGCATTGGCGGGCGCCGTTGCGGGCCCGATTGCAGCAAGCGCAAAACCGGCGGCGCCGCGACCCGCGCAGGGCATCGAAGGCCAGCGCAAGGCCGATCTCGGCAACGGCACTTACCTGAATCCGATCCTCTCCGGCGACCATCCCGATCCGACCATCCTGAAAGACGGCGAAGATTATTACATGACGTTTTCGTCCTTCTTCTCCTACCCCGGCGTGGTGATCTGGCATTCGCGCGACCTGGTGAACTGGGCGCCGATCGGCCCGGCCCTCAGCAAACCATTGGGCAGCGTGTGGGCGATGGACCTGGTCAAGCACCAGGGCCGCTATTTCATCTACATCCCCGCCGGCGATTCGATCTACGTCATCCATGCCGACAATATCAAGGGTCCGTGGAGCGATCCGGTCGACCTGAAGATCCAGGCCTGCATCGACCCCGGCCACGCGGTCGGCGAAGACGGCAAGCGCTACCTGTTCTTCAATGGCGTGCGCCGCATCGCCCTGTCCGACGATGGCCTATCCACCGCCGGCCCGCTCGAAAAAGTCTATGAGCCCTGGCACTATCCAAAGGACTGGGTGGTCGAAATGTTCGCGCCCGAAGGGCCGAAAGTCTTCCGCCGCGGCGAGTGGTTCTACCTCGTGGCCGCAGTAGGCGGCACGTCCGGACCGCCGACCAGCCACATGGTCACCGTCGCGCGTTCGCGTTCCATTCACGGCCCGTGGACCGATTGCCCGTCCAATCCCATCCTGCGCACGCAAAGCGCGGACGAACCCTGGTGGTCGCGCGGTCACGCCACGCCCGTCGAAGGCCCGGCCGGCGACTGGTGGCTGGTTTATCACGGCTACGAGAACGGCTTCCGCACATTGGGCCGCCAGACCCTGCTCGAACCGATGGAATGGACCAAGGACGGCTGGCCGCGCGCCAGGGGCAGCACGCTGTCCACGCCGCTGCCGAAACCGCGCGGCGGCAAAGCTGGTCCCGCAGGCTTTGCGCTGTCCGACGATTTCAGCACCAACAAGTTCGGCGTGCAGTGGAGCTTCTTCGCGCCGGGCCCGGACGAGATGAAGCGGGTGCGCTACGAGAACCGCAGCCTGCTCATCGCAGCCAAGGGCCAGGCGGCGGCCGCCAGTTCGCCGCTGACCTGCATCGTCGGCGACCGCAGCTACGAAGCCTCGGTCGAACTGGAAATGTCCGAAGGTGCGCAGGGCGGGCTGCTGCTGTTCTATAACGAGCGCGCCTACTGCGGCGTGGGTTTCAGCCCCACGCATATGCATACCTACGCGCACTCCGAAGAGCAAAGCTGGATGCGCGAGGCCACGGCCGGCAGCACGGTGCATATCAAGGTCGTCAACCGCGAGAACATCGTCACCTGGCTCTATTCGCGCGACGGCAAGAACTGGACGCAGCATCCGTGGCAGATGGAAGTCTCCGGCTTCCACCACAATGTGTTCGGCGGCTTCCTCAGCCTGAAGATCGGCTTGTTCAGCACCGGCACGGGCACCGTCCGCGCGCGCTCCTTCAACTACAAGGGCCTGGTCCAGGCCTCGTAATCGGCGCGCACGAAGGCTTCGGCGTCGGCGGACAGCGCATCGAGCCAACCTTTGGGCCGCTTCGCCACGTGAGCCGCCACGCGGCCTGCGTGCTTGTGGGCGGCGTGAATCGCGCCCACATCGTGGCCCATGGCTTGCAGCACTTCCGCGGCCGAACCTGACTGCGCCAGGTCCCCGGCGCACAGCTTTTGCGTGTCCGGCGCCAGGCGGCGCAGGATGTAGCCATCGCGCGCCGTCAACACGGCGTCCGGTGAGCGGTATTTGCCCGTGGCCGCGTCCAGGAAGCGTGCACGCTTTTCGTCGTGGCTTCGCGCCCAGTGCCAGCCGGACGGCACCAGCAGCTTGGCTTCGCGCACCACGCGCCCGCCCTGCCACTGCGCCACCGCGAGATAGCGCGGCCGCCCCAGGCTGCCGCCGCCTTTCTGCCAGGCCGACACGCGCTTTACTTTCGCCCCTGCCGGCATTGCTCCTGCCAGCAGGGCGCGCACATGGTCCGGCACGGGGGCGGACTCGCTCTCTTCCAGGCCGGACCAGAACTTCTCCGACTCG
>DASWYX010000209.1:0-2766 GCA_036404755.1 Pseudoduganella sp. | reverse complement strand
GATGATGCTGATGCGGCGGTTGATTGGATTGAAGGGATCCTGGCGGTCCAGGTGGGCGGCGCCCGCCAGGCCCACCACGCGCAGGATCTTGTTGTCGGCCAGGCCGCCCTGGACCAGGGCGCGGCGCGAGGCATTGGCGCGGTCAGCGGACAGTTCCCAGTTACTGTACCCCGTTTCGCTGAAATACGGCGTGGAATCGGTATGGCCCGACAGGCCGATCTTGTTCGGTACATCGTTCAGCACGGGCGCGATCGCTTCCAGGATTTCCCTGGTATACGGCTGCAGGTCGGCCTTGGCCAGCGCAAACATCGGGCGGTTCTTCTCGTCCACGATCTGGATGCGCAAGCCTTCGCTGGTGAAATCGAGCAGCAGCTGGTTCTTGAATTTCTGTAGCTGGGCGCTGGTATCGATGGTCATTTCGATACGCTGGCGCAGCGTCTGCAGGCGCGCCTTCTCTTCCGCTTCCAGCGCGGCCTTGGCGGCCGTCAGGTTGTAGGTTTTCTTGACGGCCGGGTCGTCGCTGGCGCGCACCTGGCCGGTGCGGCGCGTCAGGTCTTTGCCGCCGCCCTGGATCACGGACGAGGAATCGCCGCTGCCGGCGCCGCCCTGCATGGCCACCTTCAGCGGCGTCTTGAAGTATTCCGAGATGCCGTTCAGGTCGCCCTTGGTGGTCGAGCCCAGCAGCCACATCAGCAGGAAGAACGCCATCATCGCGGTCACGAAGTCAGCGTACGCAATCTTCCAGGCGCCGCCATGGTGGCCGCCGCCGTTCTTCTTGATGCGCTTGACGATGATCGGCCGCAGTCCTTCTTCAGCCATGGCGGTTCCTTGTTTCCATCATTACTTCGACTTCGATTTCTTGATATGGTCTTCCAGCTCGGCAAAGCTCGGGCGCTCGGTCGAGTACAGCACCTTGCGGCCGAATTCCACCGCCAGCGCCGGCGCATAGCCGTTCAGGCTGGCCAGCAGCGTCACTTTCACGCACTGGAACATCTTGGTCGACTCTTCCAGCTTCTGCTCCAGCAGGCTGGCCAGCGGACCGACGAAGCCGTATGCCAGCAGAATACCGAGGAAGGTGCCGACCAGCGCGTGCGCGATCAGCATGCCCAGCTCGGACGGCGGAATGCCCACCGATTCCATCGTGTGCACCACGCCCATCACCGCCGCCACGATACCGAAAGCCGGCAGGCCGTCGCCCAGCTTGGCGATGCAGTGTGCCGGCACATGGCCTTCCTGGTGGTGGGTCTCGATTTCATTGTCCATCAGGTTCTCGATCTGGAAGGCATCCATATTCCCCGACACCATCAGGCGCAGGTAGTCGGTCATGAACTCGACGATATGGTGGTCTTCCAGCACCGCCGGGTACTTGCTGAATAAGGGGCTTTCCTCCGGCTTGTCGATATCGCCTTCGATCGACATCAAGCCTTCCTTGCGCACCTTGGACAGCACATCGAAGAGCAGCGACATCAGCTCCATGTACAGGTCCTTGGTATAGCGCGAGCCCTTGAACAGGGTGGGAATCGCCGCCAGAGTCGCCTTGATGGATTTGCCGTTATTTCCGACGAAGAAGGCGCCGACCGCGGCGCCGCCAATCATCAGAAGTTCCAACGGCTGGAACAGCGCTGCGAGGTGCCCCCCACTCAGCGCAAAGCCCCCGAACACGGAAGCCATGACAACGACATAACCAATGATGACTAACAAGCGTCCCGACTCCCTTATAAATATCCGCTAAAAGCAACAATGTTCCACAGCGGAACTACAATAGCGTGACAATCGCTCACAGGCAAGTAAAACGCGCCTAAAACTGCCAGCAGAACAAGAGTGGGCCACCCTCTGTGGTATGGATGGTCTTGACGGATTGTCCAGCGGGGATCTCGAACTCGTAACTGACTAGCAAACTGCCAGCCCGCATTTCGCGCCGCGCCTTCTCCCACAGTCCCGGCATGGCGGCCGGCGACAGATAGGCAAACACCAGGTCATAGGCGCGGAAATCGAGATCCTCATAATCGCCGCGCTGGAAGTGTGCCCGACTGCCGGCGATCGCGGCGCGCAGCCGGGACACCAGCCAGGGCAGCGGCGCCAGTTCGATGCCCGTCACCTCGGCGTGCGGCCGGGCCGCCGCCAGGTGCATGGCCATGCCGCCCAGGCCGCTGCCGATATCGATGACTTTCAACTCGCGGTCGCGCGGCAGCAGCGCTTCCACCGCGCGCCAGACGGTTTCATTGGACGGGTAATACGGAACCTGGGTGCGGAAGGTCGACCAGTAAATGGCCAGCAGCACGATGAAGATGCCCAGGTACAGCGCCGGCGGCAACCGCAGCGCGCTGGCCGCCAGCACGGCGATCGGGAACAGCAGCTGGATGGGCAGCCACCAGCGGGCCAGCCCGAGCTTCCAGCTTGCCAGCATGGCAAGCAAGCCCTGGATCAGGGCGGCGGTGAGAATGGTGGGTTCGGCGCCAAGCGCGTCCATCGCAATGGGCAGCGCGGCGGTGACGGGGAGCGCGCCCAGCTGGATCAGCAGGGCCTTGACGGCGGGCGCGCGCAGCAGGCGCGGCGCGGTCGGCGCAGGCAGCACGCTCAGGCGGCGGCCGACTCGGCTTCCTTGGCCTTGCGCGTCTTGCCGGCGCGGGAAGGCATGTGGCACAGGCCGCAGCGGTAGTCGTTGTTCAGGTCCATGGCGTCGACCACAAACTTGCCCTGGCAGCACTTGCACGGCTTCATCTGCAGCATTTGCTGGTTGGCGAAGCGGACCAGGGTCCAGGCGCG
>DASWYX010000208.1:0-14185 GCA_036404755.1 Pseudoduganella sp. | reverse complement strand
CGGCCGCGACGCCATCGACAATGTGGCCAGGCGCTTCGGCGGCAGCACCACCTTCCAGCGTTTCGCGCGCGAGATCACGTATTCGCACCAGGAGCGCTATGACGGTTCCGGCTATCCGCAGGGGCTGGCGGGCGAGGCGATTCCCGTGTCCGCCCGCCTGCTGGCGGTGGCGGACGTGTACGACGCGCTGATTTCGAAGCGCGTGTACAAGCCGGCCTTCACGCACGAGACGGCGATTGAGCTGATCAGGCAGGGCAGCGGCGAGCATTTCGACCCGGACGTGGTCGATGCAATGCTGGCGATCGAGGAGCAGTTCATGGAGATCGCAGCGCGTTTCCCGGACCCGGACTAGCGGAACCTTCCCATGCGCACCCATGGATACCTGGCGTTTGTAGTCGGCATCTTCATCACAGCGTGGGTGTGCCTGTTCGTGATGAAGGAGCAGGACCGCCAGGCGTCCGAGGCGTTCCAGCGCGACACCGAAAAAATCGCCCGCGATACCCAGCAGCGCCTGAAGGCCTACTTCGACACGCTCCTCAGTATCAAGGGCCTGTTCGCCATCGACGAGGAAGTGACGCGGCAGGAATTCAGCCGTTTTGTGCGCGAACTCGATGTAAAGCGGCGCTATCCCGGTTTCCAGGCCATCCAGTTCGTGCGCCGCGTGCCTTCGTCCGCGTTGGAGCGCTATGCCGAGCAAATCCGCCACGACGACAGCCTGCAAAGCGGCGGCTACCCCGAATACAAGATCCATCCCGCTTCGCTGCGCGATGAACACTACCTGATCGAATACAACGAGCCAATGCGCGGCAACGAGAATGCCTTCGGCCTCGATCTCGCTGCACTGCCGCCGCACTACCGCGCGCTGCAAATGGGCGTGGAAACAGGCCGCGTGATCGCCACCGAGCGCATTACCCTGGTGCAGGATGCCAGCGGCCAGCCGGGCTTCGTGGCGCGCGCGCCCGTCTACCGCCGCGGCGCTTCGCTGGTCACGCCGGCCGACCGGCACGCCGCCATCGTCGGCTTTGTCGCCATCGTCTTCCGCGTGCATGACCTGATGGAGGAGGTCATCGACAGCCCGCTGCTGCAGCACCTGTATGTGCGCATCAACGATGCCGGCTATATGAGCGACGTGAAGCCGCAGGCCTCCGGCATCGACAACCTGATGTTCGACAGCGCGGGCAAGGTCGGTGCAAGCAAGCGCCTGCCAGCGCTGCCCGGCCTCACGCGCACGATTGGATTGGATGTGGGCGAGCGCCGCTGGCTGATGCAGTTCGAGGGCCATGCCGGTGAGCGCTACAGCCGCAACGCCACACCGATCCTGGCGATTGCGCTGTCTGGCTTCGTGATCAGCGTCCTGATCGCGGCCCTGATCACCAACCTGCAGCGGCGCCGGGCGTTGGCCCATGCGCTGCGCGGTACGCTGGATGAACAGCGCGCCTTCCAGGACAGCGCCATCGTCGGCATCGCTCTCGTTGCGGACGGCGTGATCGTGCGCTGCAACCGTGGACTGGAAGAGATGATGGGTTACCCGGTCGGCGGCCTGGCGGGCGAGCGCACGGTGTCGCTGGTCAACGAGGGCGTGGCCGATCCCTTCCAGTGCGGCGCGGAGGGCAGCCGCGCTCACTTCGAGGCGGAGCTGCGCCGCATCGACGGTTCGCGCTTGTGGTGCATGGTGAACGGCAAAGTCCTCGACAGGAATGATGCGTCCAAGGGCTGCGTGTGGGTGATCAACGATATCAGCGATCGCAAACGCACGGAGGCGGACCTGATGGACGCCAAGCATGGCCTGGAGCGCAGCCTGCGCGAACTGGCGCTGCAAAAGCATAATGTGGAAACGGCGCACAAGGATTTGTCGGACGTGCTGCAAACGCTGCAGCAGGCACAGGCCACGCTGATCACGTCCGAGAAGATGGCGTCGCTGGGCGCACTGGTGGCCGGCATTGCCCACGAACTGAATACGCCGATCGGCAACAGCCTGCTGACGGCGACGGCACTGAACGATATGGTGACGGATTTCGAGCGTCAGCTGATCGAAGCCGGCGGTGTCCGCCGCTCCACGCTCGATGCGCACTTGCGCGATTCGAAGCTGGCCTGCTCCATCATTACCGGTTCGCTGCGCCGCGCGGCGGATCTGATTAACTCTTTCAAGCAGGTCGCGGTGGACCAGACTTCAGACCAGCGCCGCAGTTTCAACCTGTGCAGCGTGCTGCACGATACGCTCGCCACGTACGCGGCCCAGTTGCGGCGCGCGAATTGCGAGGTGAAGGTGGAGATGCCGGAGAGCGTGACGTGCACGTCCTACCCCGGCAGCGTGGGCCAGGTTCTCAGTAACCTGATCAACAACGCGATGCTGCACGCTTTCGAAGGCCGCGCGCGGGGTCAGATCACGATCAGCATTCGCGAGCTCGAAGGGGACCTGGTCGAACTTCGCTTCAGCGATGATGGCGTTGGCATGAGCAGCAAGACGCTGCACCAGATCTATGATCCCTTCTTTACCACCAAGATGGGGCAGGGCGGCTCGGGGCTGGGCATGAACATCGTCTATAACATTGTGACGGGTGTGCTGCGCGGGACGATTCATATCGAGTCCGAGCCTGGGGAGGGGACCTTGATCGTTCTCACGCTGCCAAGGACTGTTGAGGCGGATGGCAGCGAAGTTGTTGCGCCCGATGGGGGGCGGCGCACGGCTGACGTGTGAGGCTGGGGCAGCTCATGGACGGCGGATCAATGATCTGCCCTACAGCCCCTGGCGGGGCCCCTGAAACGTGACGCGCCGAAGGCGTGTAGGGCGGATCATTGATCCGCCGTTGCGTACCGGGCCCGGAGCAGCTGCAGCATCGCCACATTCAACTCCCACGCATCGGAAACCGGCTGCTGCGTATATGGCAAGTTGAAGGTGTACGGCGCCGGTCCAAACTCCGGCGTAATCGTCAATACCTCATCGCCGGCATCGCGGCGCAGCTGCACGATCCTGTCCCACCACGCCAGATGCGCCGACAGCTCCGCCTCGAACTCGGGAGCGCGGAAATCCGCAACCTGCGGCCCCTGCGCATGTCCCACGCGTGCGTGGATGTGCCGCACGTGCGGGAACACCCGCTCCAGCGTCTGCGGCTGATCCGCCAGCAGCGACTCGCAAGCGACGCACCAGTGCGACAGGTCGGCGTTCAGCTGCAGCGAAGGCAGGCGCTCCAGATAAGGCAGCAGGAGCATCGGATGCGCGCTGAAGCGGCTGCGGTGAATCTCGTGCACGATCGGCACGCCATGCTCTTTCGAGATGGCAGCAGCGAGAGCGATCAACTCCTCGTTCTGCTGCGGCGAATAAAAGTCCTTGCCCGTGTGCGAATTCACCAGCCGAGGCTTGACGGCGCAAGCATTATTCAGCAGCTCGCCCAGCGCGCGCTTATGCGTCTCGAAGTCGGTATGGAAGACTGTCTCCCATTGGGCGACAATCAAGTCCAGTCCTGCCGCGCGAATGCGCGACACCCAGTCATCGCGCTGCTCCACATCCAGCGGCAGCGACATTTCAATGCCGTCGAAGCCAGCTTCGAGCACGCGGCCGATGAACACATCCGGCGGCAGTTCATTGCTGCCCCAGTGCGGAGCGAAAATCTTTACTTTCACAGGAAGCCTCGCACCGGGAAGGAAGCGTCGCGCTGGATCCAGTTCTGCGGCGAATATTCGGTGCGGCCGTCCGTCACATGCAGGGTGTACGCGTGACGCGACACGGGCGAGCGGTTCGGCGCCGAGTAGTGTGGCAGCAGGCCGTGGAAGCAGACCAGCGAACCGGCCTTGCACTCCAGCGGCACGGCGGTGGCATCGGTGGGCCAGGGCATCTCATCCAGCTTTTCCATGCGCACCACATCGCCATTGCGCACAAAGCGCTCGCGCAGCGGCGTGCGATGGCCGCCCGGCTCCGCCCACATGCAGCCGTTTTCCAGAGTCGCATCTTCCAGCGCGAACCAGAAGGTGGTCACGCTGATTGGCGTCGTTTCGAAATAAGTCGCGTCCTGGTGCCAGCGCACCTCGCCGCCGATGCCCGGCTGCTTGAAGATGTACATGGACTGCCAGACTTGCGGCTGCTCCAGGCCCAGGTCACGCGCGACCTGCTCCAGTCGCGCATCGGACGTGAAGGCGCGGAAGGCCGGGTCGAGGTCGTGCATCGCGTGGCCGATCTTGTTGATCGAGAGTTCCTTTGGCTGCTTCAGCTGGCCGTCCGCGCCGAAAGCCTCTTCCTCGAAGAAGCAGCGGACCGTGTTGTCCGAGGCCAGGAAGTAATCGTCGGCCTTCTGGTCCTTCGTGGTGAAGATGCCTTGCGCGGCGCTCGGGTCGAAGTCGTTGACCACTTGCGCGGCGCGGGCGCGCAGGGCGGCGATTTCCGCGGCGGTCTTGAAATTCGGGATGATGATGAAGCCGTCCTTCTGGTATCGGGCTTTCTGTTCTGCGCTCAGCATGGCGGGACTCCTTGTAGTCGATGGAGCCATTGTAGGGATTTGATTCGCGCCGATCTACAGGCAAACGGTTGACACATTGTCTCCAAACTGGAGACAATCGTGCATGGACCAGCTCAGGGCAATGGAAATCTTCGTCGAGGTGGCGCGGCAGCGGAGCTTCAGCGGCGCCGCGCGCCGTCTCGGCATCACACGCGCCATGGTCAGCAAGAACGTGCTGGCGCTGGAGGAAAAGCTGAATGCGCGCCTGCTGCACCGGTCCACGCGCGATGTGAGCCTGACCGATGTGGGACAGGCCTATCTCGAACCGTGCGCGCTGGCTGTAGCGCAGGCGCAGGAAGCGGCGAGAGTGGTCACTCACGCCGGTATCGAACTCGCAGGGCCCTTGCGCATCCAGGCGCCATCCAGTTTCGGCAGCGAGTGGCTGTCGGACGCCGTTGCCCGATTCAGTTTGCCGCATCCCCAGCTTACGCCGTCGCTGCACGTGGATGACGCATTGCTCGATCCCATTGAGCATGGCTTCGACCTGACGATACGCGTTGGCGGCATCCCCGACTCGCGCGCGCTGGCGATCCGTCCGCTGGCGCCGTGCGTTGGCGTGCTGTGCGCGGCGCCCAGTTATCTGGCGCGGTGGGGCAAGCCATCGTCGCCTGAAGACCTGCACCGCCACCAGTGCCTGCATTTCAGCCATCTCACCGGCGGCACCACCTGGCACTTCAAGCGCGGCGACGACGAGACTACCGTCCGTGTTACGCCCGCTTTCACGGCCAACAATGGCCTGGTGCTGCAGCACGCGGCCCTGCGCGGCCTCGGCATCGTCTACACCACTACCTTTCTCGCCTGGCGCGACATCCTTGAGGGGCGTCTCGTGCCGGTGCTGGGTGAGTGGTCACTTCCTTTGAATCACCTGAGCGCACTTTATCCCGCCAGCCGGCAGCCGTCGCCCAAGGTTCGTGCGCTGATCGATTTCCTGCTGGCCGAGTACCAGCCGGTGCCGCCCTGGGACAAGGCTTTGTCCGAAGCCGGCTTCTAGTCGAATCCGCCAATCGGGCATATGCTGTCTTTCACAGCAATCATGCGAGCGGGGAAGCCATGGATGACGTAGAAGACGCTGATATTTCTGCAATCAGGCAGGTGATGCGCCGGGAACTGAGTCTTTCCTGGAGCAGCGAGGAGGGGGCCGACTGGGACGCGTTTGCCGGTACATTTCTGCCCGGCGCCGCGCTTTTTCCGGCCGCGCGGCCAGCCAGGAACCAATCTCTCGATGAGTTCATTGAGCGCATGAAGCGATTGCGGGCCGAGGGAAAACTTGCAGAGTTCAAGGTGACTCCCCTCGGCTGTGATGTGCGCGTTTTCGGTAATGTGGCCGTTGCTTTCGCTGCGTGCGAGATGCTAGAAGGTGATTCGACCGTCAATCGGGAGATGAATGCCACGATCCTGGTGCGCGAGAATGGCGTCTGGCGGATTGCCGCGCAGGCTTGGGATGTCGAAAGCGGGCCGAACAAGATTCCCGACGATCTGATGGGGCCGTAGGCGGACAGTCTGGATGCCACACGTCAGGAGAGCGGCATGAATACAGCAAATCGGGTGAAGTATCTTCGGCTCTCGCTAGTCGTCTTTGGCGTCATCTTCCTCTTCGCGGTGTACCCGCTGACCGTCTTCTGGCCTTCCGGCTGGGCGTGGCATCACGGGCGGTCGGAGTATCTTGAGATGATCATCGCCATCTATGCCACGCTGGGCGTATTCCTTTTGCTTGCGGCGCGGGAGCCGGGGCAGCACATCAGCCTGATTGCGTTCACCATCTGGTCCAGCATCGTTCATGGCGGGGTGATGGCAGTTCAGGCCTTGGCCAAGACGGAACATGCGGGCCATTTGATGGGTGATGTTCCAGCCTTGCTTATCGTTGCAGCCGTCCTGGGGTGGCTCTGCCCACAGGCATTCCTGGCGCCGTTTGGCCGCCGGCGCTCTAAAGAGGTCTAAAGGTTGATTCTTGGCACGGGAAAATAGACCGTTTTAGACTTTATGCATTCGGAATTAGACCCGTTTAAACATTTGTCTCAGTTTTGTAGACTGTTTTAGGCCGCGCCCCCGGGTATTCAGACTGAATTAGACCGCTTTAGGCCGGAATAGACTGAATTAGACCCGGCCGTGATGCGGCACAGCGGGTATTGGCACAGCGGGTATTAATCCTTGCAGCGCTTTCCGGTCAGGGTTTGCTTGGGCATCATCGTGTGGGCCACGCCCATGCGTTCGAGGACGTAGCCGTCGGTGGCGCGCAGGATCTGGTAGTGGGTGGTTGATGTGTTCACGGTGCCTTCGGTGAGCAGCAGTTCGCCGCCCTCCAGCCGCCAGTCGCCGATCTTGTTGTCGCTGCTGAGCATGCGGCCGTCTTCGTGCAGTGTCAGGGTGAAGTCGCCGAGGCGGCTGCTGATTTCCCATACGCCGACCAGTTCACAAGGCCGGCTCATGGCCAGGGCCGCGGCCTGTTCGGCTTTTTCGCGGTAGTGGCTGCTTACTGCAAAGCAAGCCGCGAACACGAGCAGCACGGCGATCGAGGCGATGGCGACGCGGGGACGGGTGCCTTCCGGCAGTCCGGCGTCGCGGGCCAGGGCGGCCAGGTCGTCGGAATTTGCGCCAAGCAGGCCGACGTGCACGCCTTCTTCTTTCAGCGCGTTGCCGGCTTTGCGGCTCAGCACGACCATCACGATCAGGCCGACCAGCGGGATGAACATTGACAGCAGCAGCAAGACGCGCTTCGCGCCTTTGTAGTTCAGTCCGCGGCACATGCTCAGCAGGCCCGTGATCATGACCGCGACCACGGCCAACGAGGCGATCAAGGCGGGTAGCAGGCCAAATTGCTTGTTCAGGCCGGCATAGGCGCCGTTCAGCATGATGGAGGCGATGACCAGTTTTTGTCCGGCGCCCATCTCGTACAGGGATTTCTTCTTGATGCGCTCGCGGTATTCTTCGGCCGACGCGGCCGAGGCGGTTTCGGCGGCGCCGCCGTCACGCGCGGCCATCGCGGCGGTTGTGCCGACGGGGCGGGCGCCGTCGTAGAAGTTGCGGCCCTGGCTGCCCTGGACGGCGGTTGGCGTGAGCGGGGACGGGGCGTTGACAGCGGAGGCGCCGGTGGGGGACGCGGCGGCAGAGGCAGCGGTAGAGGCAGCGGCAGCTGCAGCAGCAGGGGCAGAGGCTGCGGTAGCGGCTGGGGCTGCGGCAGTCACGGCTCCGGGTGACCGTGACGATGCCGGTGCGGACATGGTCGCCGCGGCGGGAGGCATGTCTTCGCTGAAGACGCAGATGCAACCAGCCGCTTCGAGCGCGGCGACGTAGCGGCGCGCGGCGGTTTCGCTCAGGCCTTTTTTCAGCACGCGGCGCTTGCCGTCCAGGATGGCGTGCATGCGCTCCGGCGGCTGCTTGAACAGCAGGGCGAGGCGGTGGGCGACATCTTCGGCGGCATAGCCGTCAATCAAGCCGGTCAGGGCGACCTGGAACGAGGCAGTCGACATAAAACAAACCAGAGTTAATAAAATCGAAAATATTTTACCTTGGGTTTGTTTGCTTTGGGTAATTAAATTATCACCAGATTTAATCCCGTGCGGATAAGACTATTCTTATGTCGTGATAATTGGAGAGTATTTTCTCCAGGATGAGAGAAATGGTGAGTTTTAATGCGCGGGTATTAATATTTTTATTCGTTATTACTTAGGGGTTTTACTGCCTGGCGGGTAAGGAGGGCTAATGTGATCAGTCCGGCTGCCGGGATCATCGCTGAAATCATCAGCAGGTTGCGGGATCGCGCCTGGTAGCCGAGGCCGCGGCAGAGGCGGAGGGCGGCGGTGGCCATGACCGTTGCAATGAGCAGCAAGGCGAGCAGGCTGGGGACGAGGCCGAGATGTTTTTGCAGCACGAAATAGATGCCGTGCAGGATGACGGCGTCCACGACCAGTTTTTGGCCGGAGGCCAGGTCGGCGTGGGCGCGCTGCGCTTGCTCGGCGCGGTGCTGCTCGGCGCGGCTGGCGAGGGCGGCCAGGGCGGTTGAGGTCGCGGTGACGATGTCGCGGGAGTGGCGCGCAGGTGGGCTTTCGGGCTCGCTGTGTGCGGCGCTGGTGGCGGTAGCGCGAGCGGCGGAGTTGTCGCCAGGGGCGGAGTCTGGGGCGGCGTCGCCGACGGCGGCGGAGGCGGAGCGTGGGGCGGTAGCGCCAGAGTCGTCGCCAGAGGCGGAGCGTGGCGCGGCGGTGCCGGGCGTGGCAGGAGCAGAGTGTGGGGCGGCGGCGGGGCCGACGGCGGGGGAGGTGGGCGAGGCGGAGCCTGCGGGGGCGGAGGTGGTGATGGCGCAGGTGCAGCCAGCGCTGTGGAGGGCGGCTTCGTATTTGCGGGCGTCGGCCTCGCTCAGGCCGTTCTTGAGGACGCGGCGCTTGCCGTCCAGGATGGCGAGCATTTTCTCTGGCGGCTGGGTGAACATGCGCGCCAGGCGTGGGGCGACGTCTTGTGCGGCGTGGCCTTCCTTCAGGCCCGTCAGCGCAACCTGGAAGAAGGCAGCGGTCATCGGACAAACCGGTTGGTTGATAAATATTAAATATTTTTAACCAAGGTTTGTGTGCTGTAAAGCATTATCTTTTTAATCAGCCCAAGATTTTCCAGAGGTGTTGGTGTTGTGCACGGTCGAGCATCTTGCGGATGCGGGAAACGAGCGACGGCTGGGCGGGCTCGAGGCGCAGCAGCAGGTGGTTGATGTGCTGGCCGTTGAGCGTGGCGATGGCTTCGCGCAGTTCGGATCGCAGGCCGGCGTCCAGCAGGGACAGGTCGGCGGATGTGGGCACGGTGTCGGCGGCGGAGGCGGCGGAAGTGGCGGAGGAGGCAGAGGCAGCGAACGCGGAGGCGGAGGAAGAGAAGGCACCGGCGGGCAGCGACTGGGAGGGGGCGGCGGGCGAGGGCATGCTGACTTCGCGCAGGAAGTGCAGTCCAAGCAGGCGCTCGATCACGGCGAACAGCTGTTCCTGGTCCAAAGGCTTGCGCAGGAAATCGTCGGCGCCGGCGGACAGCGCCTCGCCGCGTTCGGATTCGAAAGCGCTGGCGCTCTGGATCACGATGCGCGGCTGGCGTATGCCCTGCTGCGAGCGGATGAAGCGGATCAGCGACAGGCCGTCGCGTCCGGCCATGCGCCAGTCGGCCAGCACGAGTTCCGGCTGCAGGCTCAGGACGCGCATCGCGCCGGACTCGCCCTCGGGCGCTTCGTGCACGGCAAAGCCCAGCGGCTCCAGCAGGCTGCGGAGCAAGGCGCGCGACTCCGCGCTGTCGTCGACGACCAGCACGGTCTTGCCGCGTTCGTGCGCCGGCAGGCCCGCCACGCGTTCGATGCTATGGGCTGGCGCAGGCACGTTGTCCGCCAGCGGCAAAGCGAGCGAGAAGGAGAAGGTGCTGCCCTTGCCCGGCATGGAAGCGAGGCGGATGTCGCCGCCCATCAGGCGCACATATTCGCGCACGATGGCCAGGCCAAGTCCGGTGCCGCTGTGTGCTTCCGCGTTGGCGCCCTGCACGAAGGGGTGGAAGATGCGTTCGTGATCGTCGGGTGCGATGCCGGGTCCCGTGTCGCGCACGGCGAAGTGCAGCAGCACGTGGCGGGCGCCGGCCGGCTCGCCGTGCACGGACAGGGTCACGCTGCCCTGCGTGGTGAACTTTACCGCGTTGGACAGCAAATTCAGGAGCACCTGGCGCAGCTTGGGCCCGTCCACGACCACGGCGCGCGGCGCGTCTTCGCAATCGAGCAGCAGCGACACATTCCCTGCGCGCAGGCGCACCATATCGAGCACGGTTCCCAGCAACTCGTGCAGGCCTACCGGGGCCGGATGCAGTTCGGTGCGGCCCGCCTCGATCTTCGACAGGTCGAGGATGTCGTTGATCAGCGAGAGCAAATGCTGGCCGGCGCGGTTGATCATGCCCAGCTTGCGGCGCTGGTCCTCGCTGGCGTCACGCTGGCCGCCCAGCAGCTCGGAGAAACCGATCACCGCGTTCAGCGGCGTGCGCAGCTCGTGGCTCATATTGGACAGGAAGGCGCTCTTGGCTTCATTGGCCGCTTCAGCGCGGCGCAGGGCGACCTTGAGCTCACGCGTGCGTTCCTCAACCTGCTTTTCCAGGCTTTCGGATAGTTCACGGTAGCGCGTTTCGCCCTGTTCCAGCATCCGCTCGCGCGCCGCCAGCGCCCGCGCCATCGTCTGCAAATCGTTGAAGGACTTTTGCAGCTGTGCGGCCATGTGGTTGAAGGCGCGCGACAGGGCGCCCAGTTCGTGCACGCGGCCCACGGGCACGCGCTGCCCCATATCGCCGGCCGCGATCGCATGCGCTGCAAGCGCAATGCCGCGCACCGGCCGTGTCACCAAGGCGGACAGCCAGATCACCGCGAGCAGCGCCGCCAGCAGGGCCCAGGCCAGCACCATCGCCGACTGGCTGTTGCCGGTGCGGACGCCTTCCAGGTAATAGGACTCGGGCATCACCGACACCAGCACCCAGTCCGAGCCACCATCCGGGCTGCGGTAAGGCGAAGCCTGGCTAAGCCAGGTTTCGCGCGCCAATGGCTTGCTGGTAATGACGTCAAACGAATACTGGCGCGGCTTCATCAGCGATGCGAGGGGGCCGGACTCGCGCCGCAATTCGGTGATTGCCCTATCCGCCACTGCCGTGGGTCCGGCCGAGGAAGCGAGCAGGCGGCCATCGAGGCCGATGATGAAGGCCTGGCCGTGGCGCGCCACCGGCAGGCCTTGCAGCAGGCGGCTCACGCCTTCCAGCTGCAGCGGCTTGCCCGTCTTGCGCTCGGCGACGAGGAAGTCGTCCAGCTCCTGGCGGATATTGAAGGAGATTTCCTCATGCAGGCGGCTGGCCAGCTTGCCGGCACCCGATTCCGCGCTGCCCAGCGTGAGCCAGGCCGTCACACTGATCATGGCCAGCATCATCACGATCACGGGCGCCGCCAGCAGAACGCGCAGCGGCACGCCGGGCGCTTCGTCCCAGCGCAGCAGCTCGCGTTCGTCGTGTGCGTTGACCCAGTTCCACTGGCTGCTGCCCAGCGCGCGTTCGCGCACGTGGCCGGGGATCGCGGCCCAGAACAGGCGGTAGCGCCGCGCCAGCGGCAGCGCCACCAGCATCGCCGGCGGCGCCAGCAGCCAGGTCAGCGCGGTGGTGAAGAACAGGGCCGGCGTCACGCTGCGGTAGGCCAGGGCCGGCGTGAACTGGGTGGAGGTGATGTGGCCCCACAGTTGCGGCTCGATCGCCATGAACACCAGCACGAACAGCGCATAGCGCAGCCACACAGCGCGCTTGCGGAAGTCCGGATCGCGGCCGATCAACTGGTGCGCCAGCCAGAAGCAGGCGGGGTTGATGAAGTAGCCGGGCAGCCAGTCCAGCAGGAAGGCGGGCGGCACGCCTTCGATCAGGTCCGACAGGCCGTAGGCAAAGGGGACGATCAGCAGGGCGGGAAGGCCGAACAGCACCACGCACAGGAAGACGCACAGGTCCTTCAGGGATTCGAAGGTTTGCGCGCCGGGCACCAGCACGATGAAGGAGCCGATATAGCCGCTGACGAAGATGGCGACAAAGGTAATGACCGCGCTGCCCAGCGCCTTGCCGTCCCAGCTCTGGCGCATGCGGCCCAGGCCCCAGCGGCCCTGGGGGCACAGCACGAAGCCGCCATAGGCGCACAGCATCAGCGCAAAGCCGACCAGGTAGCCGAAGCGGCCCCACATTTCGAGCAGGCCAAGCGGAATGCCTGCGAATACGGATTCAAGCCAGTTGATAACGGCGTGCATAGGCTCCCTCAAGCGGGGGAGGCGCCTTTGTTATACGGGCTGCCAGGCGCCGTCCCGGTAGATCTGGTCTTCATCCAGCCACACGGCTTCGGTGACTGCGAATACGTCCACATGATAACGCGCATCCTTGCGTTTGAACTGGGGCTTTTGATACTGGCCATGCTTGGCGCCCAGCGAGAGGTGGATGCCGCACATGCGTTCATAGGTGCCGATATCGTCCACCATGCGCTCGCGCGAGAAGGCGCGGTTCATGCCGAAGCCCAGCTCGCGCACCCATACTTCGCCTTCGTGGGCGCGGATGATGGCCAGCATATTGTCGAATTCCGGCGTGCTGTTCTCGGCGCCCACCACGCGGCCTTTTTCGACAATCATCGTGATAGGGGTTTCGGGACGGTTCACGTGGAAGGAAGTGTCGCCGAAAACAAACACTTTTACGCGGCCATTCACCGCTTCCAGGTCCCTGGCTTCCGTGAACACTTCGCCAATGGGGAACAGGCCGCCCACGTTCTTCATCGCGCTGTAGTCGCCGATATTGAGCTTGGCTTCTTCGAAGGGCGAGGCGAAGACGAGGCTCTCGCCGCCGCTGTCGACCACGGCGCAACTGGCGCGGTCGATGCGGGCCTTCAGGGCGTGGCCGGTGCCGCGGTAGTAAGCCGGGTCGTAGGCGAGTGCGTCGATATAGATCAGGCCCTGTTCGCCCGGCATGCGCGACAGGTGCAGGTGCTCGATCACCTTCAGGCCCTGCTTGAACAGCTCCATGCGGATGCGGTATTCGTTGAGGCGGAAGCTGGAGGTCTGGATCAGCACGACCAGGTCTTTGGCCTGGAGGGCGGCGAATGCGCTCAACACTTCTTCGGGCGCGACGCTGTCGAAGTCGATGAAGCGGCCTTCGGGCAGCGCGCGACGGTAGGCTTCCGTCAGCACCTCGTTGAGGGGGCTGCGGCGGTCGTACACGACCAGGGCGGCGTGCGGGGCGCGGTGTTCGAGGGCGTGGGTGAGCAGGTCGCGCACATTGCGCGCTGCCGTGTCGAAGGCGGCAGGTGGAAAGGACATCATTTTGTCGTATAACGAAAGTATCGGCATTATACAAAACCTAAAACCTGGGTCAGACCCAAGGGTCTGACCCTTGCCTTTGGCCCGCTGGCGCTTGAAGCGGCCCGAGGCCCGAGGTAGAATCGGGAAAAATAGCCGGACGGAAACTTTCTCGGCCGGCGCGATGAGGAGCGGGGAACGATGGGCGTACAGTTTGGACAGGATTTGCCGCTGCAGCGGCCGGACAAGGATGATAGCCGCGCGGCCCTGTTCGTCCCCAGCGCTGCGATCAAGGAGGACGTGCTGGCCGCCGTGCGCAAGGGCGCGGCCGTTGTCGGCTTCGGCAACCACGACCGCACGCTGACCATTTACTACGAGAGCAACCGCTTCAACGAGCCGGCGCTGCAGAAGTGGGAACAGAAGGCGCGCAAGGCTTACGAGCGCCTGTTCGACAACCTGCCCACCACCTCCAAGATGGTGTGCAAGTCGGACTACTTCGAGCAGGTGGGCTATATCAGCAGCAAGGGGATCAGCATCCGCCGCCGCGACAGCCTGGATCGCTGGCTGGAGTTTTCGGATGCCATGGACACCGCGCCGGAAGGCGATACCGTGGCGTTCGCGCCGCCGGCTCCTCCCAAGAAGATCATGCCCGCCGACTAGGCGGCGCCTCCCTCGCGCCAGCTCCCCCGGTTGCGCCCGGCCTGCTTGGCCTGGTAGAGGTGACTGTCGGCTGCTTCCAGTAATTCAGAGTCGGTTTCACTGCCGGGCGAATGGTAGGTCGCGCCACCTACGCTGACCGTCAGCATCGGCGCGGCCGCGGAGGCTGCGTGTGGGATGCCCTGCAGGGCGATCGCGTGGCGGATGCTTTCCATCACGTGGCGGGCCTGGGCGGCGTCCGTGCCG
>DASWYX010000207.1:0-4681 GCA_036404755.1 Pseudoduganella sp. | reverse complement strand
ATCGACGCCAGCAGCGGCACGGAAATGGCGCCGGCCCAGAAACGGGGCGCCAGCACGCGCTGGATCGGGTTGACGGCCATCATTTCCATGGCGGACAGCTGCTCACCTGCCTTCATCAGGCCGATTTCCGCGGTCAGCGAGGTGCCGGCGCGGCCGGCGAACAGCAGGGCGGTGATCACCGGACCCAGTTCACGCGTCAGGCCCAGGGCAACCAGCAGGCCCAGCGATTCGGAAGCGCCGTATTTATTCAGCGTGTAATAGCCCTGCAGGCCCAGCACCATGCCGACGAACAGGCCGGACAGGGTGATGATCAGCAGCGAATAGTTACCAATGATGTGCAACTGCTCGACCAGCAGGCGCGGACGGCGCAGCAGGCCGGGCGACAGGCCGATCATGATGAAGAAGGTACGGAAGGCAAAGCCGATGCTTTCCACGTAGTCGCGCGCGCCGCCGCCGACGGAGGTCAGGAAGCTGCGCATCATGGGCGCGCTCCCAGGCCCAGGTCTTCGGCCAGCGTCTTGCCGGGATAGTGGAAGGGCACGGGCCCGTCCGTTTCCGCGTGGACGAACTGTTTTACATAGGGGTCGGTCGAAACCATCATGTCTGCGGGCGTGCCGTGGGCAACGATCTTGCCCTGCGACAGGAAATAAACATAGTCCGCGATCATGAAGGACTCTTTCACGTCGTGCGAGACCAGGATGGTGGTCGAGCCGAGGGCGTCGTTCAGGTTGCGGATCAGGTTGGCGGTCACGCCCATCGAGATCGGGTCGAGGCCGGCGAAGGGCTCGTCGTACATGATCAGTTCCGGGTCCAGGGCGATCGAGCGCGCCAGCGCCACACGGCGCGCCATGCCGCCGGAAATCTCGGCCGGCTTCAGCGGCGCCGCATTGCGCAGGCCGACGGCGTGCAGCTTCATCAGCACCAGGTCGCGGATCAGCTCTTCGGGCAGGTCGGTGTGCTCGCGCAGGGGAAAGGCCACGTTCTCGAACACGGAAAGGTCGGTGAACAGGGCGCCATGCTGGAACAGCATGCCCATCTTGCGGCGCAGCAGGTAGAGGTCCCGCGTTTTCAGCTCGTGGACGACCTGGCCATTGACGTTGACGCCGCCGCGCTGCGGGCGCAGCTGGCCGCCGATCAGGCGCAGGACCGTGGTCTTGCCGCTGCCGGAACCGCCCATGACCGCCACCACTTTCCCGCGCGGGAAATCCATATGGAGGCCGGACAGGATCGCACGCTTCCCGTAGGAGAAGTGCAAATCGCGAATTTCGACTAGATTAGGCACAGATCACGCTCTTTATTATCAACGCCATATTGTAGTTCAGAAACGGTTAACTCTGCTGACGACCGATTCCTACTGGCAAAATGACAATCTTAAAGAGGTGCATGATACAACATAAGTAACCCACGAGTCAGCAATTTACATTTGGAAACTGCTGTTTGCTTGATGCATGCTCACGGTGCGAGCAGCTGTAGATGAGCCCCAGCGCCGCCAGGTTGCAGCTCGGCGGGAGGGGGAGGTCAAGCGCACCGGGCGGTACGCTTGACCGGGCGCAGGATCAGCGCGGCAGGACGGAGGAGCCCATCAGGTACTCGTCCACCGCCTTGGCGCATTGGCGGCCTTCGCGGATCGCCCACACGACCAGGGACTGGCCGCGGCGCATGTCGCCGGCGGCGAAGATGCCCGGCTTGCTGGTGTGGTAGCAGCCGTCGCCGTCGGTGGTAGCGCGCGCGTTGCCGCGGCCATCCTTGTCGACGCCGAAGGCATCCAGCACTTGCTGCACTGGGGAAACAAAGCCCATGGCCAGCAGCACCAGGTCGGCCTTCATTTCGAACTCGGAATTCGGCACTTCAACCATCTTGCCATCCTTCCATTCGACGCGGCAGGCGATCAGTTTCTCGACCTTGCCGCCCTTGCCTTCGAAGCGCTTGGTGGCAACCGCCCAGTCGCGCTCGCAGCCTTCCTCGTGCGAGGAAGAGGTGCGCAGCTTGGTCGGCCAGTAAGGCCAGACCAGCGGCTTGTTTTCCTGTTCCGGCGGCATCGGCATCAGCTCGAACTGGGTCACGCTGGCCGCGCCGTGGCGGTTGGAGGTGCCCACGCAATCGGAACCGGTATCGCCGCCGCCGATCACGACCACGTGCTTGCCGCCCGCCTTGATCTGGTCCTTCACCTTGTCGCCGGCGTTGACCTTGTTCTGCTGCGGCAGGAAATCCATGGCGAAATGGATGCCCTTCAGTTCACGTCCCGGCACCGGCAGGTCGCGCGGCTGCTCGGCGCCGCCCGCCATCACGATGGCGTCGAATTCGCCTTCCAGGTCTTCCGGGAAGATGGTTTCCTTGGCCCAGTTGTTGACCGAGGCCGGGAAATCCTTGCCGATCAGGGTCGAGGTACGGAACTTGACGCCTTCCGCTTCCATCTGCTCGATACGGCGGTCAATATGGAATTTTTCCATCTTGAAGTCCGGGATGCCGTAGCGCAGCAGGCCGCCCAGGCGGTCGGATTTTTCGAACACGGTGACGTCGTGGCCGGCGCGGGCCAGCTGCTGGGCAGCGGCCAGGCCGGCAGGACCCGAACCGACGATCGCGACCTTTTTACCGGTCTTCACAAGCGCCGGCTGCGGCACGACCCAGCCGTGCTCCCAGCCTTCGTCGATGATCTTGTGCTCGATGGACTTGATGCCCACCGGATCATTATTGATGCCCAGCGTGCAAGCGGCCTCGCACGGCGCCGGGCAGATGCGGCCGGTCCATTCCGGGAAGTTATTGGTCGAGTGCAGCACGTTCAGCGCTTCGCGGTAGTGGCCGCGGTAGACCAGGTCGTTCCAGTCCGGAATGATGTTGTTGACCGGGCAGCCCGAGTTACAGAAGGGGATGCCGCAATCCATGCAGCGGGCGCCCTGAATCTTGGCCTGGTCGTCCGTCAGGTGCAGCACGAACTCTGTGTAGTTCTTCAAACGCGCCTCGGGAGCCTGATAGCTCTCTTCCTGGCGCTGGAATTCCATGAAACCGGTGATTTTTCCCACGTTTGTATCCTTTCTTACGCAGCGATTGCCTGGGTTTCCGCTTCGATCGCGGCGTTGTCGGCCATTTCCACCAGAGCGCGCTTGTATTCGCTCGGGAACACTTTGACGAACTTGCCACGGCTTTCGGCCCAGTTGTCCAGCAACAGGCGGGCGCGGGTGCTGCCCGTGTGCTTGAAGTGGCGTTCGATCAGGCGCTT
The DNA here is from genome assembly GCA_036404755.1 of Pseudoduganella sp. GTDB lineage: Bacteria > Pseudomonadota > Gammaproteobacteria > Burkholderiales > Burkholderiaceae_D > Rugamonas. The sequence continues at coordinate 1,464 of DASWYX010000207.1, read as the reverse complement.
CAGGATGGTCTCGTCCGCCTCCGGTTCACCGTTACGGTGCTGGCTGTGCCAGGTGGACTTGTCCACTTCCTGCTCGGCGGCCGGCAGCACTTGCTCGAGGCTGACCATGGCCATATTGCACCTGCGGTTGAAATCGCCGTCCGGATCGTAGACGTAGGCGATGCCGCCGGACATGCCCGCCGCGAAGTTGCGGCCGGTCGCGCCCAGCACGACGACGGTGCCGCCGGTCATGTATTCGCAGCCGTGGTCGCCCAGGCCTTCAACGACGGCGGTGGCGCCGGAGTTACGCACCGCGAAGCGCTCGCCCGCCACGCCGTTGAAGAAGGCTTCACCGGAAATCGCGCCATACATCACGGTATTGCCGATGATGATGTTGTTGACGGCCCAGCCGCGGAACTCGGTGTTCGGACGCACGATGATGCGGCCGCCCGACAGGCCCTTACCCACGTAGTCGTTGCCTTCGCCCACCAGGTCGATCGTGATGCCGGCGGCCAGGAAGGCGGCGGCCGACTGGCCGGCGGTGCCTTGCAGCTGGATGTGGATGGTGTCATCCGGCAAGCCCTCATGGCCGTAGCGCTTGGCCACTTCACCGGACAGCATGGTCCCCACCGTGCGGTTGAGGTTCTTCACCGGCGAGATGAAGGACACGCGTTCGCCGCGCTCCAGTGCCGGTTTCGCCTGCGCGATCAGCTTGTGGTCCAGCGCCTTGTCCAGGCCGTGGTCCTGCTCTTCGTTGTGGTAGATGGCCAGGCCAACGTCCACTTTCGGCTGGTAGAAGATGTTGCTGAAGTCCAGGCCCTGCGCCTTCCAGTGGCTGATGGCTTTCGACTTGTCCAGCAGGTCGGCGCGGCCGATCAGCTCGTCGAAGCTGCGGATGCCCAGCTGGGCCATGATCTGGCGCGCTTCCTCGGCAACGAAGAAGAAGTAGTTCACCACATGCTCCGGCTTGCCCTGGAACTTGGCGCGCAGCACCGGATCCTGGGTCGCCACGCCCACCGGGCAGGTGTTCAGGTGGCACTTGCGCATCATGATGCAGCCTTCCACCACCAGCGGTGCGGTGGCGAAGCCGATTTCGTCGGCGCCCAGCATGGCGGCGATCACCACGTCGCGGCCGGTACGCATCTGGCCGTCGGCCTGCACACGGACGCGGCCACGCAGGCCGTTCAGGACCAGGGTCTGCTGGGTTTCAGCCAGGCCCAGTTCCCACGGGGTGCCAGCGTGCTTGACCGAGGACAGCGGCGATGCGCCGGTGCCGCCGTCATGGCCGGCCACCACGATGTGGTCAGCCTTGGCCTTCGACACACCGGCCGCCACCGTGCCGATTCCCACTTCGGACACCAGCTTGACCGAGATCGAGGCGCGCGGATTGACGTTCTTCAGGTCGTGGATCAGCTGCGCCAGATCTTCGATCGAGTAAATGTCGTGGTGCGGCGGCGGCGAGATCAGGCCCACGCCCGGCACCGA
>DASWYX010000206.1:0-8886 GCA_036404755.1 Pseudoduganella sp. | reverse complement strand
GTGTCTTCAGCTGGCCAAGCTCCTTCCATTCCCCTTCGAATGGATCGGCGGAGCTGTTCTCCAGCACGTAAAGGCGGATATCCCAGATCGCGTCCGAACGGCCGGCAGTGAAGTAGATATACCACTTGCCGTTGATGCGGTGCAGTTCCTGCGCCCAGATGTGGGCGCCCATTACGCCGCTGGCGTGCTTGCGCCACACGACCTTGGGCTGCGCAGCGCCCAGCCCATCGAGCGTGCGTGCGCGGCGCAATTCGATGCGGTCGTATTCGGGAACGGTTGCGGTGAAGTAGTACTGGCCGTCGTCCTGCAGAACGACCTGGGGATCGGCGCGCTGGAGCACCAGGGGATTGTTGAAAGCCGGATCGGCGTCGAGGGCGCACGCCCTCCCCGCCGCCAGCATCGCCAGCGAAGCTGCTGCCAGACTGCGCAGCAGCACGGGGGAGCGTGCAAGCATTCAGTTCCTCAATTTTTGTACGACAGGCTCACAAAGTAACGGCGTCCAGAGAAGGCCAGTTCGTTGACGCGGAACAGGTCACCCGCATCGGTGATCTGCGCCTGGTCGGTCAGGTTCTTGCCTTCCACCGAGAAGGTCCAGTGCTGGTTGATAAGGTACTGGAACTTCGCATCCAGGAAGTCGGTCTTTTCCTGGAAGTTCGGGTTGCCCGATACATCGTTGTTGCCAGTGTAGAAGCGGTCACGATAGTTGTAGGCGATACGCGCGTTGTACTTGTCGCGATCGTACCACAGCGCCACGTTGTAGCTGTTCTTCGACAGGCCCGGATACGGCAGTTCGGTGCCATCGAGGACGTTGGTCAAGGCGGTGCCCGGCGCATACTTGAAGTTCATGCGCGTGTAGTTGGTGTCGATACCGAAACCACCCAGCCAGCCTGGCAGCATGGTGAACGCGGTACGCGCGGTCAGCTCGATACCATTGGTCGTTGCGCCCTGGCCGTTGATCGGCTGGTTCACGTCGAACAGCGTGCCGTCCTTGAACAGGTCCACGTTGCGCACCAGCGCGCGGTTGATGATGTAGCTGGTGATCTTCTTGCGGAAGAAGCCTGCGCTCACCTGCGTGTCCGCGCTTGGGTAGAACTCCAGGCTCAGGTCATAGTTGGTGGCGCGGTATGGCTTCAGGTTCGGGTTACCGGCCGTGCAATCGTCCACGCCGTCGCCGCCGAACTGCGGATTGCCGCTGTTGACGGTACAGGTGGCGTTCGGCACCAGCAGGTCGATCGACGGACGCGCCATGACCTTGCCCCAGCCCAGGCGGGCCAGGAAAGTATCCGGCACCAGCCACATGGCGGCGTTCACGCTCGGCATCCAGTCGTGATAGGTATTCTGCACGGTGGCGATGCCGTTGGTGACCACTCGGTCGGTGAAGGTGGAGCTACCGGGCGCATTTTCAACACGCAGCTGATAGCGCTGCAGGCCGGTCGACTTCTCGTCGGTGCGGGTGTAGCGCACGCCGATATTGCCGAAGATCTGGCGGTCCCACGCTTCCGTGCTGAAGTCCACGCGGCTGTAGCCGGCCCAGATGCGTTCCTCGGCGGAGAAGGCCGGAATCTGCGGATAGGTCTTGCCATCGCTGCCCGGTGCGTTGTACAGGTTCACGTAGTTGAACTTCGAGGTATCGAAGTACGGCAGCGCGTTGCTGTATATGGGGCTCATCCAGCCGCTCGGCAGGCCGCTGACCTTGTCGTAGCCCTTGAAGAAGGTGCCCGGCGAAGTGCCGCGCACGGCCGCAATCAGCTGCTCCATCTGCGCAGCGTTGATGTACTTGGTGGAGAAGCTGTTGTTGATGAAGGACTGCGTATCCGGTGCACGCTGGGCGCCGGTCTTGTTCAGCGGATCGTAGATCAGGGTCTGGTTCACGTTCGCGCTGGTGACGTTGATGTCGTCTGCCGTGGAGACGAGGTCCTTGCCATTGCTGGCCAGGTAGCCGCCGGCGGCGAACTGCTCGGAAGTGGCGCGGCGGCCCTGCACGCCGAACCAGACCTTCTTGAAGAAAGGCGTATCGAGCTTGTACTTGAAGTCCAGCTTGCCCTGGTCTTCCGTGTTCTTCGTTTCGGAAGGACGGTACTGCAGCTGCACCTGCACATAGGAGCTGTTGGCATCGGGCGAGTAGGCAGACGGGAAGTCGAAGTGCGGCAAGCCCTGCGAATCCAGCGTGACCTTCAGGCCCGGTGCATTCTGGGTGAGCGAGATGTTGTTGCTCTGCGAGCTGTACTTGGACCTGGAACTGCCGAACAGGCCATCCACTTCCCAGCCATTGGCCTTCCAGTTAAAGCCGCTGGACAGGTACTGCGAATGGATCTTCAACTGGAAGTCGCGCGCCGAAGTACCAAAGGCGCCCTGCCCGCCCTGGCCTGCGACGTTCAGGCAGTTGCCCACGGTGTACTGCGTCACGTAGTGGTTGTTGACGGTCATGCCGGCCGGCGTGGCGGTGGTGCTTACCGGCAGGCAGGTGCCGGCGGTCGTCGGCACGCCGGTGCTGGCGTTGTAGACGGGCGCGTTGCCCTGGTTGAACAGGCGGTTCACGTTGCCGAAGTCGGTACCGAAGTTACGGTCGTTCAGGCGCTGGTCCTGGCTGTTGTCCTGGTAGCTGATGTAGGCGCGCAGGTTTTTGCTGAACTGGTATTGCGCGGTCAGCTCGGCGGACGAGCGCTCGTGGTCGCGGGTCCAGATACCATAGCGCGCGATGCCCGGGGAGTAGTCGAACCACTGGCTGCTGCAGGCGGTGCGCTGGGCGGCGGTCAGGCCCGCCGTGGTGGCGCAGCCGCCGGGGGTATTGACTGCGGCGACAGCCGGATCGAGGCTGGTGACCGTCTTGTCGGCCGAGAAGTCCCAGTCGCGCAGGAAGCGCCAGGAAGTGTTGCGGGCGTAGTCGTTCTGCGTGTAGACCTTGTCGTACACCAGGTTGGCCATCAGGCCAAGTTTGCCGTCCATGAATTTGTCGGACAGCAGCAGGCTGGCGCGCGGCTGCACGCCGCCACGGCTGGTGGCCTGTTCACCGGACACGGTCACCGCAATGGTCTTCTTCTTGAAGTCCAGCGGCTTGCGGGTGGTGATGGTCACCGTGCCGCCCACGCCGCCTTCGGTCAGGTCGGCGGTGGTGCCCTTGTACACGTCGATCGACTGGATCAGTTCAGAGGCCAGCTCGCGCAGTTCGGCGCCGCGGCCCGCAGTACCGTTGGAGGACAGCACGGACATGCCGTTGATCTCCACGCGGTTCAGGTTCGGCTCCACGCCGCGGATCGAGACTTGCGTGCCTTCGCCAAAGTCGCGCGTCAGCTGGACGCCGGTGATGCGCGACAGCGCCTCACCCACGTTCTTGTCCGGGAACTGGTTGATGTCTTCCGCGACCAGGGAATCGGACACGGTGTCGTTGCGGATCTTGCGTTCAATTGCGGAGGCCACGGACTGGCGCGTGCCGGTCACGGTCACGACGTTTTCCTTTGGTGGCGCATCGTGCCGGTTGGCGCCGGCCTGGGCATCGCTTTCCTGCGCAAAGGCGCCGGTAGCGACGAGATAGGAAATCAGGGCAAAGATGGTTCGGTTGATCGTGCGGGCTTTGGTGTGCTGCTGACTCACAATGTTCTCCTCCGAATGCTGATCAAGTTTTTGATCGTGCGTTGTTCTAGTTAGTCAGGCCATTCTATGCGCGCACTCAAAAGAAAAATCAGCCAAGGTTGAAAGAATCAGAATGATGAGCAATGTGTTGAATAAACCCCGCAGCTAAAGGCACTCTGCGAATAAGCATATGCGTGCTGCAGTGCGCAAACGCTCAATTCGGTGATCGGATACTGCGTGGAGCGGCAATGAAAAAGCCCGCCGGCTCTTTCGAGGCGGCGGGCTTTGGCGCAGTGCGCAATAAGGCTTATGCGCCTTCGCGTTGTGCGCGCTTGCGCTCGTGTTCCTTCAGGAAGCGCTTGCGCAGACGGATGGATTTCGGCGTGATCTCGACCAGTTCATCGTCCTCGATGAATTCAACCGCGTATTCCAGCGACAGCTGGATCGGCGGTACCAGGCGCACGGCTTCGTCGGTGCCGGATGCGCGCACGTTGGTCAGCTGCTTGCCCTTGATCGGGTTCACGACCAGGTCGTTGTCGCGCGAGTGGATACCGATGATCATGCCTTCGTACACAGGGGTGTTGTGCTCGACGAACATGCGGCCGCGATCCTGCAGCTTCCACAGTGCGTAGGCAACGGCCTGGCCGTCGTCCTGCGAGATCAGCACGCCGTTGCGACGGCCGGCCAGTTCACCCTTGGAGGTGTCGACCGGTGCGTAGGCATCGAACACGTGGGACATCAGGCCGGTGCCGCGGGTCAGGGTCATGAACTCGCCCTGGAAGCCGATCAGGCCACGCGCAGGAATGCGGTACTCCAGGCGCACGCGGCCCTTGCCGTCCGATTCCATGTTCTGCAGGTCGCCACGGCGGCGGCCCAGTTCTTCCATCACGCCGCCCTGGTTCGCTTCTTCCACGTCCACAGACAGCATCTCGTACGGCTCGTGGCGCACGCCATCGACCATCTTGAACACCACGCGCGGACGGGACACGGCCAGCTCGAAGCCTTCGCGGCGCATGTTTTCGATCAGGATGGTCAGGTGCAGTTCGCCGCGGCCGGACACTTCGAAGATCGTGTCGTCATCGGTCGGGGCAACGCGCAGCGCCACGTTGGATTTCAGTTCCTTGTCCAGGCGGTCGCGCAGCTGGCGCGAGGTCACGAACTTGCCTTCGCGGCCGGCCAGCGGCGAGGTGTTGACCATGAAGTTCATGGTCAGGGTCGGCTCGTCGACGGTCAGCATCGGCAGCGGATCAGGGGTGTCGGCGGCGCACACGGTGGAGCCGATGCCGATTTCCTCGATACCGTTGATCAGGATAATGTCGCCGGCAACGGCTTCATCGACCAGCACACGCTCCAGGCCCTTGAAGTTCAGCACCTGGTTGATGCGGCCCTTGATCGGGGTCGCGCCCGGACCGTCAACGATGACCACGTCCTGGCCGGTCTTCACGCGGCCACGGTTCACACGGCCGATACCAATCTTGCCCACGTAGGACGAGTAGTCCAGCGAGGTGATTTGCATCTGCAGCGGGCCGTCCGGATTGTCGTCGCGCACCGGCACGTATTTCAGGATGGCGTCGAACAGCGGCTTCATGTCGCCGCCGCGTACCGATTCGTCCATGCCGGCGTAGCCGTTCAGGCCCGAGGCGTACACGATCGGGAAGTCCAGCTGCTCATCAGTGGCGCCCAGCTTGTCGAACAGTTCGAAGGTCTGGTTGATCGCCCAGTCGGCGCGTGCGCCCGGACGGTCGATCTTGTTCACGACCACGATCGGCTTCAGGCCCAGGGCCAGCGCCTTGCGGGTCACGAAACGGGTCTGCGGCATCGGGCCTTCCTGCGCGTCGACCAGCAGCAGCACGGAGTCCACCATGGACAGCACGCGTTCCACTTCGCCGCCGAAGTCGGCGTGGCCCGGGGTGTCGACGATGTTGATGTGGGTGCCTTCGTACTCAACGGCGCAGTTCTTCGACAGAATCGTGATGCCGCGTTCCTTTTCGAGGTCGTTGGAGTCCATGACGCGGGTGTCGACCTGCTGGTTTTCACGGAAGGTACCGGATTGGCGCAGCAGTTGGTCAACCAGGGTCGTCTTGCCATGGTCAACGTGGGCGATGATTGCGATATTGCGAATTGCGCGTTTAGTATTAGACATGATGTTTGTATTTACAGAAAAACTGCGAGTGCGGATGCACTGAACCCACTAGTATAGCATGCTGCGTTGCACCCAACCACGATTCGGGGACCGATTCGTCGTCAGGCGGCCGTGGCGATCAGGCGCTCGGGGGCGAGGATGGCGTATTCGCCCAGCACGCCTGTGCCGAGCAGGCGGCCATCGGCGGCATAGACGCGGACGCGGCCTTCATACGGCGCCGGCACGGCAATCGATGGCTCCTTGCCCAGGGGCAGGCGCTGGCCGTGCAGGAAGCGCTTGGCGAGATCGTCGTTCAGCATGATACGGGGGAAAGATGACAGCAATGCGTCAACGGGCGCCAGCAGCTCGCGCGGCGCGCCATTCACCGCCAGTTCTTCCAGCGTGATCATGCGATCGGTGGTCAGCGCGCCGACCTGCGTGCGGCGCAGGGCGTTCAGGTGCGCGCCGCAACCCAGGGCCGCGCCGATGTCTTCACCGAGGACGCGGATATAGGTGCCCTTGCTGCAGGTGACGGCCAGTTTCAGGAACGGCGCTTCATAGCCGACCAGTTCCAGCTTGTGGATCACCACGTCGCGCGCTTCGCGCTCCAGCGTGATGCCTTCGCGGGCATATTCGTACAGCGGCTTGCCGTCGCGCTTGAGCGCGGAGTACATCGGCGGCACCTGCTTGATCGGGCCGCGGAAGCGTTCCAGCACGGCCTCGATGTCGGCAAGGGTGACGTTCACCGGCAAGGTTTCGAGCACGGCGCCTTCGGTGTCGCCCGTGTCCGTGCGCACGCCGAGATGGACGGTGGTGAGGTAAGTCTTGTCGGCTTCCAGCAAGTCCTGCGAGAACTTGGTGGCTTCGCCAAAGCACAGCGGCAGCAGGCCGGTCGCAAAGGGGTCGAGCGTGCCGGTGTGGCCGGCCTTCTTCGCGTTCATGAAACGCTTGGCCTTGATCAGCGCATCGTTGCTGGACAGGCCAACGGGTTTGTCGAGCAGCAGCACGCCGTCGACGAGGTCACGCACACGCTTCATTCTTCGCCGCTATCTTCGTCTGCGTCGGCCGCGCGGGTGGCGTTGGCCTTGTCGATCAGGGCGGACATCGCCATGCCGCGCGCCGCCGATACGTCGTGCACGAAGTGCAGCTGGGGCAGCGTATGGATGTGCAGGCGCTTGCCCAGCTGGTTGCGCAGATAGCCGGCTGCCGCCGTCAAGCCGGCCAGCGTGTTCTTCACCGATTCCTCATCGTCCTTCAGCATCGTGAAGTAGATCTTGGCGTGCGCGTAGTCCGGCGTCAGCTGCACTTCGGACAGCGTGACCATGCCCACGCGCGGGTCCTTCAGTTCGAAGGCGATCAGCTCGGACAGGTCTTTCTGGATCTGGTCGGCCACGCGCAGGCCGCGCTGTGGAATGGATTTGCTATGTTTAGCCATGGTTATTACCTACAAAAAACGGCGGGCCAATGACCCGCCCTACACGACGTAGGGCGGGCATTGACCCGCCATGGATGCGCCGTGCTGTTACAGCGTACGAGCGATTTCCTGTACTTCGAACACTTCGAGCTGGTCGCCCACTTCGATGTCGTTGTAGCCCTTGAGCGACAGACCGCATTCCAGGCCGGCGCGCACTTCCTTGGCGTCGTCCTTGAAGCGCTTGAGCGAGTCGATCTCGCCGGTCCACACCACGATGTTGTTGCGCAGCAGGCGCACCGAGGAGGAACGCTTGACCACGCCGTCGGTAACCAGGCAGCCGGCAATCGCGCCAACCTTGGACACCAGGATGACCTGGCGGATTTCCACCTGGCCGATAACGTGTTCGCGCTTTTCCGGCGACAGCATGCCCGACATCGCCGCTTTGACCTCTTCGATCGCATCGTAAATGATGTTGTAGTAGCGGATGTCCACGCCGTTCGCCTCGGCCAGCTTGCGCGCCTGTGCATCGGCACGGGCGTTGAAGCCGATGATGACAGCCTTGGAAGCGGTCGCCAGGTTGACGTCCGATTCCGAGATGCCGCCCACCGCGGCGTGCACGATCTGCACGCGCACTTCGGAGGTCGAGAGCTTCTGCAGCGAGCCAACCAGCGCTTCCTGCGAACCCTGCACGTCGGTCTTGATGATCAGCGGCAGGTTCTTCACTTCGCCTTCGGCCATCTGGTCGAACATGTTCTCCAGCTTCGCGGCCTGCTGCTTGGCCAGCTTCACGTCGCGGAACTTACCTTGACGGAACAGGCCGATCTCACGCGCCTTGCGCTCGTCCGCCATCACCATCGCTTCTTCACCAGCGGCCGGCACTTCGGTCAGGCCCTGGATCTCGACCGGGATGGAAGGACCGGCTTCGGCGATCGACTTGCCGTTTTCGTCCAGCATGGCGCGCACGCGGCCGAAGGACGAACCTGCCAGCACCACGTCGCCGCGCTTCAGCGTACCGGATTGCACCAGAATGGTGGCCACCGGGCCGCGGCCCTTGTCCAGACGGGCTTCCACCACCAGGCCGCGCGCAGGCGCTTCCACCGGTGCCTTCAGTTCCAGGACTTCGGCTTGCAGCAGCACGTTTTCCAGCAGGGAGTCGATACCCTGGCCGGTCTTCGCGGACACCGGCACGAACGGCGAATCGCCGCCGTATTCTTCCGGCACCACCTGCTCGGCGATCAGTTCCTGCGTCACGCGTTCCAGGTTGCCGCCCGGTTTGTCGATCTTGTTGATCGCCACCACCAGCGGCACGCCTGCTGCCTTGGCGTGGGCAATTGCTTCCTTCGTCTGCGGCATCACGCCGTCGTCGGCCGCCACCACCAGGATGACGATGTCGGTTGCTTTCGCACCGCGGGCACGCATTGCGGTAAACGCTTCGTGACCCGGCGTATCCAGGAAGGTGATCGTGCCGCGCGGGGTGTCCACGTGGTACGCACCGATGTGCTGGGTAATTCCGCCGGCTTCGCCCGACGCCACCTTGGCGCGGCGGATGTAGTCCAGCAGCGAGGTCTTGCCGTGGTCGACGTGGCCCATCACGGTCACCACCGGAGCGCGCGGAGTCGCTTCGAAGTGCGCGTGTTCACCCTGGTCGGCCAGCAGCGCTTCCGGATCGTCGACGGCGGCGGCGAAGGCCTTGTGGCCCATCTCTTCCACCACGATCATCGCGGTTTCCTGGTCCAGCACCTGGTTGATGGTGCACATCTGGCCCAGCTTCATCAGCTGC
>DASWYX010000205.1:0-21859 GCA_036404755.1 Pseudoduganella sp. | reverse complement strand
CATCATGCTCTTTGAATGCAAGAAGTATGGCAGTGAATTGGACGTCAACCATGCCGGCCAGTTATTCCGTTACTTTCACGTCACCGCTGCACGCTTCGGCGTTCTGACGAATGGCTCAATGTACAGATTCTTTACGGACCTTGAGCAGCCAAACAAAATGGACGAAAAGCCCTTCTTTGAATTCGACCTGCTGGATTTCAAAGAAAGGGACGTGGAAGAGTTAAAGAAATTTGCAAAATCGACTTCGATGTCGACACCATCCTCAACACGGCCAGCGAGCTCAAATACACTCGTGCAATACAGAATAAGCTCGCCGGCCTGTTGAATAACCCTACGGAAGAATTTGTCCGGCTTGTTTCCGGCGAACTGTTGGCAGGAAAGCGGTTCACTCAATCCGCCAAGGATCAATTTACCGTCATTACAAAAAGGGCGTTTGAGCAGCTGCTTAATGAAAAGATAAACGAGAGGCTCACGGGAGCTCTGGTGAGCGAACCGGAAATTGCCCCACTTTCGGCCCCAGGCGACGTCGACATCGCTCCGCCTGATGAAGCAGCAGTTATTACGACTGCAGAAGAAATAGAGGGATTCCATATCGTCCGCGCGATACTGCGCGATGTGGTCAGCTCGCGCAGAGTATTCATGCGGGACGCGCAAAGTTACTGCGCGATCCTCCTGGATGACAATAACCGCAAACCCATCTGCCGTCTTCGTTTCAACAACACCGAAAAGCTAGCAGTGGGCATCTCCAACGATAAGAAGGAAGAGGAAAAGATCCCGCTTACTCAACTGGATGACCTCTATACCTTTGCGGACAGGCTCAAAGCGACAGTAAGGCAACATCTGCCTCAAGATGACGCGGCTGCCCAGCCGCCAGAGAGTTAAGCCACCCTGCCAACTGTCGTCCCACTGGTCAACGCGGGTTGCCAGAGTTCTTGGAAGCCGGCGGGGTCGGCCCCTTCGACTAGTGCCTGCAGCATGCCGGCCATTTTTGCGCCGGCGGCGGCGGCGTTGGGCTGGTCGATGGTGGTGACGTCGATGTCGGAGAGGGCATCGGCCATGCTGCCCCAAACGATGAGAGAAATGTCCTCGCCGATGCGGATGCCGGCGTCCAGCAGGGCGCGCACGGCGCCGACGCCGGCGAGGTGATTATCGACGATGACGGCGGTCGGGCGCGGACTGCAGGCCAGGAGCTGCTGCATGGCCGTGTAGCCGCTGCGGCGGTCGATGCTGGCTTCGACAAGCCAGCGCGGGTCGCACGCCAGGCCGGCGTCGGCCAGGGTCGCGAGGAAGCTGGCGCGACGCTGGGCAGCAAAATTCATTTGCAGCGGGGCGCTGACCATGGCGATGCGCTGGTGGCCGAAGGACAGCAGGCGCTCGACGGCCATGCGGATACCCGCTTCATTGTCGTAGTCGAACCAGGCGTAAGGTGCGTCGATGCTGGTGCGGCCATGCGCCACGAAGGGAAAGCCCGCCTGCGCCAGGAAGTCGATGCGGGGATCGTGCACCAGCGTGCGGCTGACCACGAGGCCGTCCACGCGTTTGCCGCGCACCATCTGCTCATATGACGGCATTTCGTTGGACGGCGACACCGGCGCGATAATGAGGTTCATCCTGCGCGCTTCCAGCGCTTCGGCCATGCCGCCCACCACGTCCAGGAACATGGCGTCGCCCAGGTCGGCGGGCAGCAAGGGGTAGATGATGCCCAGCACATTGCTGCGCCCCACCGCCAGGCTGCGCGCCATCGGATTGGCCTGGTAGCCGGCTTCCTGCGCCGCCTTCAGCACGCGCTCGCGCGTGAGGGGACTGACTTCGGGGTAACCGTTCAGCGCGCGGCTGACGGTGGTCTTGGACATTCCGAGCTGATCGGCGAGACGCTTTAGGTTCATCAGGAAATTATAGCGGACGCGTTCAGTCCATCGTCCGTGCCATCGACCGCGCGCTTGAAGAAGTACAAAGTGACCAGCACCACGGAGATCGGCACCAGCGTCAGGTAGAAGGCCGTGTGGCCGCTGAAGGCGCCGAATACATAGCCGGTGATCAGCGAGCCGGTGGTGCCGCCCAGCGCCGAGAAAATCACCAGCAGGCCGGTCATCGCCGAGTGCTGATGCTTGGGCAGGGAGGACAACATCACCGAATTGATGCCGGGGTAGACGGGCGCCATGAACAGGCCAATCAGCGGGAACAGGAAGGCCGCCAGCGGCGCGCTGCCCCAGCTCACGTTGGGATCGAGGGCGACGTCATGCGTCAGCGGCAGCGCCACCAGCACGATCACGCCCATGCCGACCAGGCAGACGTTCATCACCGGATACCAGTTCATGCGGCGCATCAGCACACCAGCCGAAAGCCGGCCCAGCGCCAGGCAGGCGGCGAAGATCGACGTCACCTGCACGCTCATTGCCGCCGGCAGTTTAAGGATCTCGTTATTGAAGGTCGGCAGCCAGGTGCCAACGCTTTGCTCGATCAGCACATACAGGAAGGCGGTAATGATGAAGACGCACACTAGCGGCTTGAAGAACAGCTTCAGCATGGCGGCGAAATCCTGTGCGAGGCTGCGCTGCTCCGGCGCCACGGCGAGGTGCTCGTCGAATTCAGTCGTCAGCAACAGCACGAAGGTCAGCGCGCACAGGGCCGCCAGCACCCAGTACACATGCAGCCAGCTTTGCGATTTCGGGTTGGCGGAATCGATGAAGAAGCTGAACACCCAGTAAGCGCACATCACGCCCACCATGAAAAATCCTTCCAGCGTGTTCATGATGCCGGCGTGCTGGCGGCGGTCCTGGGCGATCAGTCCCAGCGTTGAGTAGACCGACACCTTCACCAGCGCGAAGGAAACGCCGACCGAGAGGAACAGCAGCTTGGTGGTCAGGAAGCCCGGCGCCATCGGCATTGCGAGGCAGGCCACCGTGACGATGGCAAGGCCGGTCAGCATGGCGCGCTTGTAGCCCAGGCGCGGCAGGAAGGACGCCACGAGGAAGGACACCACGGCGATCGGCAAGTCCTTGAAGCCCTCCAGCACACTGGCGGCGGACTTGCTTACTTCGTAGTTGTTAATGACCTGCAGGATCACGGTGCCTACGCTGTTCAGCAGGATCGCGAAATTGAAATAGATCAGGAAAAGAATGTAGAGGACGCGCTGGTTTTTCATTAATGTCTCCGTCTTATTATTGTTATGGTTTTTCAGTAATCCTGCAGCTCGAAGTGCGCCAGGCTGGGGATCACCCTGTCAGCCTGCCGCAACACGGCCGGGTCGCCGATGCCGAGTGCCCACATGCCGGCGGACTTGATCGACGCCACGCCTGCCACGGCATCTTCCACACCCATGCAGTCGGCCGGCGATACGCCCAGTTCGGACGCCGCCTTCAGGAAGATTTCGGGATCCGGCTTGCCGCGCCCGATCTTCGCGGCATCGACCACGTAATCGAATTTGTCCGTGATGCCCAGCATGTCCAGCACGGAGAAAGCGTTCTTGCTGACGGAGGCCAGGCCGATCTTCAGGCCGGCGGCGCGGCAGGCATCCAGCGCTTCCACCGCGCCGGGCAGCAGGTCGGCCGGGGACATGGTCGCGATCAGCTCCTTGTAATGCTCATTCTTCTCGTGCGCCAGCGCCAGCTTTTCGTCCTGCGTGTACGTGCGCGGCGAGGAAGCGAGGATCAGCTCCAGGGAACCCATGCGGTCGATGCCCTTCAGGTGTTCGTTGAAGGCTTCGTCGAAATGCACGCCCTGCGATTCGGCCAGGCGCTTCCAGGCCAGGTAATGATAGCGGGCGGTATCGGTGATCACGCCGTCGAGGTCGAAGATCACGGCTTTGAAACGGTTGGCGGCGCTCATGGCAGCTCCTTGACGGGCGACGATGCGGTGACTTCGACGCGGTCGCCGCGGTGGGTGAAGCCCAGCACGTCGCCGTGCAGCAGCTTGTATTCGGTCTTGCCTGCGCTGACGCGCACCTGCAGCAGGCAGCCGTGCAGATGGATGCGGAACTGGTAGTGCTGCCACTGGGCCGGCAGCGTGGGAGCGAAACGCACCTCGCCTTCCACTACGCGCATGCCGGCAAAGCCGTAGGCCACGCCCATCCAGGTGCCCGCCATTGCAGCCGTGTGGATGCCGTAGTGCGTGTTGCCGTGGGTGTCGTCCAGGTCCAGGCGCGCGGTCTCCATGAAGTACTCGTAGGCCTTGTCGTGATAGCCCACTTCGGAGGCGATTATGCTGAAGATGCAGGAACTGAGCGAAGAGTCGTGCGTGGTCACGGCTTCGTAGTAGTCGAAGTCGCGCTTCTTGTCTTCCAGCGTGAACTGGTCGCTCAGGAGCAGCAGCGCCAGCACCACGTCCGCCTGCTTGCAAACCTGGTGGCGGTAGATGACCATCGGATGATAGTGCAGCAGCAGCGGATAGTTTTCCTTCGGCGTGCTGGCGAAATCCCACACCTTCTTGGACAGGAAGCTGTCGTCCTGCTCGTGGATTTTCAGCGTTTCATCGTAGGGCAGCAGCATCAGCTGCGCGGCGCGGCGCCATTCGGCCGGCTCGTTGGCATTCAGCTGCACCGCGGCGGCGATGCGCGCGAATTCAGCCGGCGCGCGCGCCGCCAGGCGCTCGGCGATGGACGCAGCGAAGTTCAGGTGCATCTGCGCCATCGCATTGGTGTAGTAATTGTTGTTCACCAGGGCCGTGTATTCGTCGGGCCCGGTGACTTCATTGATGACAAAGCGGCCGTCGCGATTGTAGCTGCCGATGCCGGTCCAGATGCGCGCCGTTTCCATCACGATCTCGGCGCCGTAATCCAGCAGATAGGATTCGTCGCCGGTCGCTTCCAGGTACAGCTTGATGGAATACGCGATGTCGGCGTTGATGTGGTACTGCGCGGTGCCGGCCGGGAAATAGGCCGAGCACTCTTCGCCCGCGATGGTGCGCCATGGATAGAGCGCACCCTTCGCATGCGACATCTGACGGGCACGCTCGCGCGCGAACGGCAGGCCGGCGTAGCGGTATTCCAGCAGCTTGCGCGCGATTTCCGGCTTGTTGTACAGGAAGAAGGGGAAGATATAGATCTCCGTGTCCCAGAAATAGTGGCCTTCGTAGCCCTCACCTGTGACGCCCTTGGCCGAGATATTAGTCTTGCCGTCGCGGCCTACCGATTGCAGCAGATGGAACTGGTTGAAGCGAATGCCTTGCTGGAGCGCGTCGTCGCCGGCGATTTCCACGTCGGCCTGGGCCCAGAAATCGGCCAGGTAGGCCGCCTGCTCGGCGACCAGCGCTTCAAAGCCGGCGGCTTGCGCGGCCTGCAGGGTCTGGCGGCTGCGTGCCGCCAGTTCGGTTTCCGCGTAATCGCGCGAGCTGTAATAGCTGCCGTATTTGGTGAGGCGGATTTCGGCACCCTGCTGCGCCGGCACCATATAAATTTGTTCGAGACGCAGGCCGTCCTGTGCGGCACCCTGCTCGTGCGGCACGCTCACTTCCGTCAGCGCGGCGCTCACCAGCAGGAAGCCGCTGTTATGCGTGCGCTGCACCAGCGCGCTGTAATGGGGTTCCAGCTCCGCCTCCAGCAGATGCAGCGCCGGGCCGGACACGGCCGAACCCACACGCGGATCGTCGCCCGCTTCCTGGTTCTTCACCGCGCCATCGATGGACGACAGCAGTTCCACCTTGCCCGAGAAATTCAGCGGCGTGACGGCAAACTCCATCGCGAACAAATGCTTGTTGGCGAAGCTGACCAGGCGCCGGCTGCGGATCGCGGCGCGGCGGCCCTGCGGCGAAGTCCAGACCAGTGAGCGCTCCAGCACGCCGGTACGGAAATCCAGCTTGCGCTCATAGTTCTCCACCTGGCCCGTCAGCATGTCGAAACGCTCGCCTTCCAGCCACAGGCTGACACCCTTGGCGTTCGGCACATTCAGCATGAACTGGTTGGTTTTCGCCAGCGCGTAGGCGGTTTCGGGATAGGTAATGGGCTCGGATTCATAAAAGCCGTTCAGATAGCTGCCATCCAGCGAAGTGCCGGCCGGGCCGCCGTAGCCCTCCTCCAGCGTTCCGCGCAGGCCGATGTAGCCATTGCCGAGGGCGAACAGGGTCTCGTCGAGGAAATTCGAGGCCGTGTCGAAGGAGGTTTCGCGGATGCACCAGGCGTCCAGTGGATAAGTATGTGGCATCTTCGTCCTTTTTCGCGATTCAAACCGGTTTGGATTCGCGCCGCGTCGTTATCGTCATTAATTCGTTCGGGATCAGGTCTGGCGCACGGTCAGCGTGGTGGGCAGGGTCTCGGACGCCACCGGTTTGCCGTTCATCAGGTCGAGCATCTTCTTGGCCAGCAGCACGCCGCCGTCGCGCAGATACTGGTGCACGCTGGTCAGTGGCGGCACGAAGCTGGCCGCGCCCGGCGTGTCGTCATAGCCGATGACGGAAACAATCTCCGGCACCCGCAGATTGCGCTCGGCCAGCGCACGGATCGCGCCCATCGCCAGCAGGTCGCTTGCGGCAAACACGCCGTCGAAAGTCTGGCCTTTCTTCTTCAGCAGGGCTGAAATGCAGTCAAAGCCCGCCTCGAAGGTGAAAGCCTTGGGGCGGATGATGTGTACCGTGCCCAGCCCGCCCATCGCATCGATGAAGCCGGCGCAGCGTTCCTGCACTTCCGCATGGTCGACATCGCCCAGGAAGACCAGCTTCTTGCGGCCCAGCTCGATAAAGCGCTGGGCCACGCTGGCGCCGCCCTTGCGGTTGTCGCTGCCGACCACGATGGTGTCCGAGCCGTTTTCGGGCGCGCCCCACACCACCAGCGGCAGCTTGGTCTTCTGCAGGGTTTTCACGGCTTCGCCATGTGAACCCTGGCCCAGCAGGATCAGGCCGTCCGCGCCTTGCACGGGGGCCGTGTCCAGCAGCTGCTTCGAGGTCAGCACCACGCTGTAGCCGGACGTGGTCAGCTCTTGCGTAATACCGCCCAGCAATTCCATCGGATAGGGATCGGACATCGGCCGTCCCTTCGCGGGTGTCATTTCCACAACAACCGCCACCGAATAGGAACGCCCCATGCGCAAGTTGCGGGCGCTCACATTGAAGCGGTAGCCCTGCGCCTCCGCAATGGCGCGCACCTTCTGCCGTGTTTCCTCCGTGACGAGCGGACTGTCGCGCAGTGCACGGGACACAGTGATTTTCGAGACCCCGGCCAGCTTGGCGAGGTCTTCCATAGTTTTACTCACAGCCATCAATCACTCAGTTGGGAAACAATTCGGCGAAAGCATTATGACAGGTTTCTTTGTGCGTTTTCCGTTTTGTCGCAAAAAATGACATCGATATCATTTCGATTGACATCGATATCATTTCTTGTTTCAATGACCAGGCCTTGGAGCCAAACACATAACACGAAAGAAGAGACGCCACATGAAGACCGCGCAAAACAAGCTGTTGCTTTCCTCGATTTCCCTTGCCGTCCTGACCCTGATCAACCAGGCGCAGGCGCAGGAACAAGCCCCTCAAGTCCAGTCCGAAGCGCCGACCAAGGAAGTACAATCCGAGATCCAGCAGGTGGTGGTGACGGGTGTCGCTTCGGCAGGCGGTGTACGCAAGCTGGATTCAGCGTTTTCGATCACGACTGCCACTGAAGAGCAGCTGAAGTCCGCCTCCCCTTCCAGCACCGCCGATGTGCTGAAGCTGGTGCCGGGTGTGTATGCGGAAGCCACCGGCGGCCAGTCCGGCGCCAATATCGAGGTGCGCGGCTTCCCGTCCGGCTCCGACTCGCCTTTCGTGTCCGTGCAAATGCAGGGCAACCCGATTTATCCGGTGCCGACGCTGTCCTTCTTCGAAGGCTCGTCCGCCTTCCGCCTGGACGACACGATCGAGCGCGTGGAAGTGCTGCGCGGCGGCCCGAGCACCATCTTCTCCAGCGGCCAGCCGGGCGCGACCATGAACTTCATCCTGAAGAAGGGTTCGGACACGCCGGAAGGCTCGATCCGCTTCACCACCGGCACCGGCGAACTGCGCCGCGTCGACGTCTTCTACGGCGGCAAGATCAGCGAAGGCTGGTACGGCACGGTGGGCGGCTTCTACCGCAACACCAATGGCGTGCGCGACGCCGGCTTCCCGGCCGACAAGGGCGGCCAGATCACCGCTACGCTGACCCGCAAGCTGGACCAGGGCGAACTGACTTTCTACGCCCGCCGCACCGATGACAAGAACGCCTTCTACACCGGCGTGCCGCTGATCTCCAGCAACGAAGGCCGCACGATTTCCGAATTCCCCGGCTTCGATCCGCTGACGGGCACGCTGATGAGCCGCGAAATGCGCCGCTTTACCGTGGAAGCCGGCCCCGGCAAGACCCTGAACTACGACCTGGGCGATGGCCGCGGCCTGAAGTCCACCGTGCTGGGCGCCGAGTTCGAGCAGAATATTTCGGGCTGGAGCGTGTCCAACAAGTTCAATTATTTCGACGGCGATCTGAACACCATCGCCATGTTTACCGGTAACAACCCGCTGAAGATGTCCGAATACAACGCGGCGGCCCTGAAGGCGAATGGCGGCACCGTCGCGACCGCGACCTATCTGGATGGCACGCCGGTTTCCGGCGACCAGCAGGTGGTGCAGGCGGGCCTGTGGGCGGTGGAGAAGAAGCTGAAATCCTTCACCGACGAAATCCGCGTCAGCAAGGAGTGGATGAAGGACAACACCGTGACCGTGGGCGGCTACTTCGCCAACTATTCCTCGGATGATGTCTGGTACCTCGGCAACAGCCACCTGATGACGGCGGTGCCGAACGCGCGCCTGATCAACGTCAAGCTGAACAACGGCGTGATCGTGTCGCAGAACGGCAAGGATGGCGGCGTGTTCTATGCGCCGGTGGCGTCCTATGACGGCAGCAATACCGCTTTCTTCATCGCCAACGAATGGAAGGTCAACGACCGCATCAAGGTCGATGGCGGCGTGCGCCGGGAGCGCCAGAAGATCGATGCCACCATTTCCAACCTGACCAGCGGCGACACCGACAACAACCCGCTGACCGTCTACAACAACAATACGTCGATGCCGAATGGCTCGAACACTTCGCTGACCCGCACCGACTCGGCCAACTCCTTCACCCTGGGCGGCAATTACAAGCTGGCCAAGGATATGAGCGTATTCGTGCGCGCCAACCAGGGCCACACCTTCGTCGCCTTCGACGATCTGCGCAATGCCGGCACCCAGGCCAAGGTGGACGACCGCAACTTCCTGCCAACGCCGAAGATCAAGCAGTACGAGATCGGCTTCAAGACCGCGAGCCAGCTGTACAGCGCCTACATCAACTACTTCCACACGGACTTCGAGGGCATCGCCTTCCAGCAGATCCTGGCCAATGGCACGATACTGAATTCCGTGTCCGGCTCCAAGGGCGACGGCGTGGAATGGGAACTGGCTGTGCGCCCGATCCGCGACCTGACGCTGACCCTGAGCGGCGACTGGCAGGATTCGAAGTACAAGGACAATCCGCTGACCGAGGGCAAGCGCGTGCAGCGCCAGCCGAGGCTGCAGTACCGCTTCACGCCGACCTACCGCATCCCGATGGGCGAGAATTCGCTCAAGCTGTACGGCACCTTCACCCACATCGGCGCGCGCTGGGCGGACCAGGCCAACCTGCAATACCTGCCGTCGTATAAGACTTACGACCTGGGCGCGCTGTTCTCGATCGGCGAGAAGATCGAGCTGCGCCTGTCCGGCACCAACCTGTCGAACGAACTGGGCCTGACCGAGGGTAACTCCCGCCTGACCACGGGCAATACCGGTCCGATCAACGCCCGTCCGCTGTTCGGCCGCACCTGGGAAGCGTCCGTGATGTTCCGCTTCTAAACGATTTCTGTTCCTTGTAGCACCCCCTCGGGGCAGCGCGGAGTCCAAGGCCGTGCTGCCCTTTTTTTGTTGCAAACTCAACAAACATCACCTACCCTTACATTGGTGCCTTTATGAAAGGTTACTTGCGAGGTGAGATGGTGCGTGCCCTGACTTCCCTGAATTCTCTGCAGAACGCCGTGGCCATTGCCGAGCGCAAGGTCCAGGATAGCCGCGCGCAAGTGGCGCGCGATGAAGACCGGCTGGATGACAGCCGCGCCCGGCTGGAGCAGGAAAACCAGAACCTGAGCCGTACCCAGCGCGACAGCACGCGCGCCGAAGCGGCCGCTACGCCGCTGCCCACCACGCCCCGCCTCGACCGCGCCATCGATATCCAGGTACCGTCCAGCCTGCAGGTGAAACCGCCCACGGTCAATGCGCTGGGCCAGACGATCGGTCAGCTGATCAACGAAGTGGCTTGAGGACGTCTTAGCCGCCTGCCGCCTTCATCCTGTCCAGCGCCGCCTGCGCGCCTGGCGACCCGCCTGCGGCAGCGCGCTCATACAGCGCCCGCGCCTTCGTGCGGTCCTGCGTCACGCCGCGGCCCATTTCGTAGCACGTGCCAAGCATGAACTGGCCATGCCGTGCCTGCTGGTCGGCAGCCGCCTGCAGCAGGGCGACAGCTTCGGCCAGCGTGGCATCGTCGGCCAGCAATCGCGCACCCAGCTCGGCTTGTGCGAGAGCATAGCCCTGGCTGGCGGACTTGCGCAGCCAAACTATCGCCGCTTCCCGGTCGCCATTGCGCCACAACAGGTAGGAGTAGGCATGCTGGGCGCGCGGAGTGCCTCCCTCGGCAGCTTTGCGCAGCAAGGGTTCGGCCTCGGCCGGGTCGCCGTCCGCCACACGGCCAGACAACAGCCAGGCTCCCAGCGCCTCCGCAGCGCCGATATGGCCCTGTTCGGCAGACTTGCGCAACAGCGATATTGCCAGTTCAGTGTTTGCCTCGGGACCGCTCATGTAGATGGCGGCCGCCTTGAACTGGGCTTCCGCGTCGCCCTGCCCGGCGGCGGCCAGGATATTGGCGCGCTCGGCGGCGCGTTTTTCCGGATCGGTCGGCGCCAGCGTCCACACGTACTGCATCTTCGTCCACTGCGGCTGGGTGCGGCCCACCTGGGGCGGCGGCGTGAACCTGCACTTTTCGAGTCCATCGCGCGCGGCCAGGTCCAGCAGCGGGTGGCCGCTGGATTCCAGAACCTTCGATTCGAGCACCGTGCCGTCCAGGCCGATCAGGAAGCCGAGCGTGACCCGCCCCGTTTCTTCCCGGCGCAGGGATTCCTGCGGCCAGACAGGCTTGGCGCAGGTGTTCAGGTCGGCGGTAATCGCTTTCTGGCGGGCCGGATCAGGCGCGCGGTCGGCTTGCGCCAGGGCGGGGGCAGCGGCCGAAACGCAGGCCAGCGACAACAGGAGATGATGGGCGCGCATAAATTAGCAAAAAAGTAATTATGCGGCCCATTGTAGCGTTCTACTCGTGGTCGCGCCACCAGGCCTTCGCGGGGGCCGGGGCAGCCACGCTCAGGGGCTCGCCGATAGCCGGCGTGGCCAGGACCTGCTCATGCTCGGCCGCCAGCGCGGTGATGCGCTCGAAGGGGTCGTGCCAACTGTGCAGGGCCAGGTCGAAGGTACCGTTGTGGATGGGCATCAGCACCTTGCCGCGCAAGTCCAGGTGCGCCAGCATGGTTTCCTCCGGCTGCATGTGCACGTCCGGCCACATCGGGTCGTAGGCGCCCGTTTCCATCAGCGTCAGGTCGAAGGGGCCGAACTGGTCGCCGATCTCCTTGAAGCCCTTGAAGTAGCCGGAATCGCCGCTGAAGAAAATGCGGTAGCTGCCGCTATCGATCACCCACGAGGACCACAGCGTTTCATTGCCGTCGAATGGCGTGCGGCCGGAAAAATGCTGGGCCGGCGTGGCGGTCAGCGCCAGGCCGCTGACGACCGTGCTCTGCCACCAGTCCAGCTGGCGCACTTTCTCGGCCGGCACGCCCCATTTGACCAGGAGGTCGCCCACGCCCAGCGGCGCAACGAAGTAGTCCGTTTTCGCGGCCAGCTTGCGCACGGCAGCATAGTCCAGGTGGTCGTAATGGTTGTGTGACAGGATCACCCCCTTGATCGGCGGCAGTTCCTCGATGCCGATCGGCGGCTGGTGGAAACGCGACGGACCGGCCCACTGCACCGGCGAAGCGCGCTCGGAAAACACGGGATCGGTCAGCCAGAACTGATTATTCAGCTTGAGCAGCACTGTGGAATGGCCCAGGCGGTAGATGGTATTGTCCGGCGCAGCAAGAAGTTCAGCGCTAGTGAGCGCTCGCACTTCGATTTCGTAGCGGGGCTCGGCATCGTCCGGCTTGCTGAACAGCACCTTCCACATGATCTTCAGCGTTTCGCCCACGCCCATCTTGCGCATGCGCGCCGCGTTGCGGAATTTGCGTCCGCTGCGCAGCGACGGCATCAGGGTCGGACGGTTCAGAGTCAGGCTGGTCATAAGGGGCTCCCTTTGTGGAAAGTACACTACACAGTGTAGTTTCTGTTTTGGGAAAAGTAAACTCCCCGGTGTAAAATTAATTCATGAACGAAAAAATGACCGACCGCAAGCGCGCCGCCATCGTCGAAGCGGCGCTGCGGGAATTCCGCGCAAACGGCTTCGAAGCGACCAGCATGGACCGCATTGCCGCGGCCGCCTGCGTATCGAAGCGCACCGTCTACAACCACTTCCCTTCCAAAGATGAGCTGTTCGAGCAGATCCTCGTCGAATTATGGAATTGCAGCGCTGCCCTCAATGCCATCGCCTATCAGCCCGGCCTTCCCCTGCGCGGGCAGTTGCTGGAACTGATGCACCAGAAAATGCTGCTGCTGCGCGACCCCTACTTCCTCGACATGGCGCGGGTGGCGATCGCCGAGGCGATCCATGCGCCGCAACGGGCGCAGGACATGGTCGCCAAACTGGGCAGCAAGGAGGAAGGCGTGTCGGTCTTCGTGCGCGCTGCCCAGGCGGACGGCAAGCTGAAAGCGGGCGATCCGCAATTCATGGCCATGATGCTGCAGGGTCTGATGAAGAGTTTTGCGTTCTGGCCCCAGGTGGCCATGGGCCAGCCGCCGCTGGACGAGAGCCAGCAGTCAGCCCTGGTCACGACTGCCGTCGACATGTTCCTCGGCTATTTCGCCGCCTGACTCAGGCAAATCTCACCGCGTACACGGGCGGCAGGCTGGTCGAAATCGTCTGCCAGTGCTCCCCACCGTCACCCGACAGCCAGCACCCGCCCGTTGTGGATGCCATCAGCAGCGTCTTGCCGTCGTCGGCCACCGCCAGGCCATGCCGGTACACCAGGTCATAGCAGTGCTGCTGCGGCAGCCCGTCGCGCGAGACGGTGAAAGTGGCCCCGCCATCGTTCGTGCGGTTGACGGCCAGCGCCGCATCGACCGGCACGCGCTGCTGGTCCGCCACGGCGGGCGCGAACCAGGCGGTGCGGCCATCCTGCGGATGCACCGCCACCGCGAAACCGAAGCTGGACCCCGGCGCCTGCACCTCGGACCAGCTGGCGGCATTGTCGGTCGAATGCCAGATGCCGCAGTGGTGCTGGCACCACAGCACATCCGGGTCGCCGGCGCTGCGCACGATGCGGTGCGGGTCCTGCACTTCACCCGCGTCCTGCATTTCCGGCGGCATGTAGCGCGCCGCCATGCCCTTAGTGCGCAGGCTCCAGGTTTCGCCGCCGTCGCGCGTGAGCCACGCGCCGCCGCAGGATATGCCGACCAGCAGCGAGCGGCTGTCGCGAGGATCGACGCAGATGCTGTGGATGCCCGGCACGTCGTAGCCGCCGCCAAACCACTTGGGGCGCGACTCGTCGTTCCACAGCGACTCGACCAGTTGCCAGCTTTCGCCGCGGTCGTTCGAGCGGAACAAGCCACCCGGCAGCGTGCCGGCCCACAGCACGCCCGGCTGGTCAGGGCCGCCGGCCTCGAGGGACCAGATCTGCTTCAGCGTCCATTCCGTCTTGTCTTCGCTGTTTTCCGGCTTGGGCGGATAGACCGGCACGCCGACTTCCTTCCACTCGCTGCTGCCGGCGTCGCGCCGGTGCAGCTTGGCGCCGAAGTGGCCCAGGTTCAGGGCGGCGTACAGGGCGCCATCGCGCTTATCGTGCAGCACCATCGACACGGGCTCGCCGTAGAAGTGCTTGTCCGCGATGGCCCATGCGCCACTGCGGTGTGCCAGTTCGAACAGCCCCTTGCGGGTCGCCACATACGCGCGGTCTGCCATGTCAGCCTCCTGAAAGTGCCTGCAAGATGTAGATCTTCGAATCGGGTCGCAGCGGGTCGTCCAGCTTTTTGCGGTCGCGGCTGCGCTGACCGTCGATGAAGACGACGACGTTCTCGCGCAGGCAGCCCTGGTCGTCCAGCACATAGGCGCCAAGGCGGGGGTTATCCGCGAAGGCGCCATCCAGGGCCGCGCGCAGGGTGGCCGCCTGTGTGTCCAGTGTGGGCACGGGCAGGAAACGGGCCAGCTGCTGGGTGAAGATGATCTGCGCCATGCGCCAGATTCTAGCGCTAAAATGAAAGCGGGCGAACCCACCGGAGCCATGCATGCGAATTACCCAGCAAGATCTTGAAGTGCTGATGCAGGAAGTGGAACAGGAAGATCCGATCGATTTCGCCGACCTCCCCTTCCAGGAGGATGAATTGCGCAGCCTGGTGGCCAGCCACCTGTGCGAAATGGCCGATGCGATGGACGGTTTCACCGAGGAAGACCGCCGTCTCACCCTGCTGGCGGTGGCGGCCAAGCTGGTGCTGGAAAACATGGTCCTGCACATCCAGCTGCTGCGGCGCCATGGCCTGCCATTGAACGAGCAGACCGAGGCGCTGCTGCAGCGCCTGCGCAAGGGCAGGCCGGACCGGGAAGATTAGATGCGCGGCGCGTTCGCCGTGCGGCCGCAGATCGACCAGTATTTGTGGAAGGTGGACGCCGTCTCGAGCATGTACGAGTAGTCGCGCCAGCCCATGCGCGTGACCCAGGTCGCCGCGTGCAGCATGGTGCGGCTGATCAGGTGGCGCGGGAAAGGCCGGTCCGCCAGCAGGCTGCGCGAGCGTTCGATGCGGCGCTGGATCTGCTGCATCACCATCTCGTGCGCGAAATAGCCGCCTTCCCACTGGTAACCCAGGCCTTCCGGCATCGGCAGGGTGCATTGCACATGGCCCGGGTAGGCCTGCCAAGGGACGGACGCCAGCTTGTTGGGGAATTTATCCAGCCAGTCCATATAGTAGGCATGGCCCAGGAAAGGCAGGCAGGGGCCGGACAGCACCACCTCCAGGAATTCGCCGTCGAAGAAGGGCAGCTGGAATTCGATGCGCTCGATATCGAGGTCTTCGAAGTGCTGGACCATGTGGCGGCGCTGGTCGTTCGCCATCAGGAACAAGTGGAAGGCGCGCGCCGGCTCATGGCCCTCGCACGCTTCGGCAATTTCCTCGATCGCGCCCTGCAGAGGCATCCTTTCAAGCTTGCTGCGCACGGGGCGCGCCAGCACGCGGCCGGCCAGGCCGCCGTTAAAGCGCAGCACCGCCTGTTCCACATTGCCGCGCTCCATGTCCGCCACGATCTGCGCGCTCATATAGACCAGGCCCAGTGATACGCTGCCGCCATCGCCCGACCACATCGTGCGGGGACGCGTCCCTTCATTGAAGCGCGTCTCCAGCCACTCCTGCACGATTTCCTTGCGCTTGCTCAGGCGCATATCGGTCGACAGCTCGTCGTGGCGCGTGTGCAGCAGGTCGGCAACCAGCTTGGCGAACACGCGGTCCTGGGTTGCTTCCGGCGCGAAGTTGATGGTATCGACCTCGGTGCCCATCGCGCGCAGGCCGCCGACGATGGCGCGCGAATCCAGGCCACCACTCAGGAAGGCGGCCGCTTCGGCGCTGCCGCGGTGGCGCCGGCGCAGCGCACGGATAAACGTGTCGTAGCCATCCTGCACCAGCTGCTCATAAGGGCGCGCCGGCTTTTCCTGCGTCCAGCGGGCATAGGCGTGGCACTCCACATCCGCGGCGGAGATGCGCATCACTTCACTGCCCTTCAGCATGCGGATATTGCGATAGGGCGTGCGGTCGGACAGCGGGTAATGGAAGGCCGCCATTTCGCTGACGCCGCGCACGTCCAGTTCCTTGCGCACCTGCGGCACTTCTTCCAGCACGCGCATGGCGGTCGAAAACACGACGAGCTCCGGACTGGTCCAGACGTACAGCGGGCGCACGCCCACGCGGTCGCTGAACAGGGATACCACGCCCGCGGCCGCGTCGTACTGCACGCCGCAGAAGGTGCCGCAGCATTGCGCCAGCTTGCTGTCGTCGCCTGCCTGCAGCGCAGCCTGCAGCACTTCGAGCTCACGGCTGCGGTTCCAGTCCGGCATGTTGTCACCCTCGCGCAGCAGGGCTTCGCCGGCCACCGCCGTGAACGAACCCGCCTGCGGCAGCACACCCTCGCCATCAAAGGCGCCCAGGTCGACATACGCGAGGCAGCAGCGCTCATCGCCGTACGCGGCGACCACTTCGCCCGGGAAGCGGGATACGTTCTGTTTCAGCGCCTCACGCAGCGCCGGCGAAACAGGCACGCCGGGCTGCCGGCTGAATGCCCCCGCAAACACACTCATTGCAGACCCTCCGTGGTGGCCAGATTCATTTGTTCAATCCCATCATTTTGAGCAAGTCCTTGAAAGCGGCGCGATTGCCTATCCATGCGGCGGACAGGTAAGTGACCGCACCCACGATGATCTCGGTCGCCAGCAGCAGGCGGTTGTCGACGCCCGGCAGAACAAGTCGCGTCAGCGATACCGCCATGTACATCAGCAGGCCGCAGGCCACGGGGCGCGCCACCGGCAGCGCCAGCTGGCCAAGGCGAATGCCAACTGCGCCCAGCATGCGCTGCGCATTGACCAGCAGGACCAGCGGATAAGCCAGCAGCCAGGCCATGGCGACGCCATTGATGCCCCAGCGGCTGCCGACATAGAAGGCCGGCGGCATGACCACGATCGCCAGCAGCATGTTCTGCACGGCGATTTCCGGCCGGCCGATCGCATCGGTCACGGTGGGCAGGAAGCCGATCAGCGTGCGGAAGGGCATCATCAGCGTCAGCGCCTGCAGCGGGAAGATGGCATTGACCCAGGACGCGCCGAGCACCACCAGCACCACCTCCTTGGCCGTGGCGGACAGGCCCCACAGGATCGGGATGGCCAGGAGGCTCATCATGGCGATAACGCGCACCAGCTTTTCCTTCAGCATCTCGCGCTCCTGCTGGATGCGCGCCAGCGCCGGGAAGGCAACCTGGTTGACGATGGCGGTCACGCGCTGCACCGGCAGCGTGGCCAGGTGCATGGCGACCGAATACAGGCCAAGCACATCGCGCCCCAGCACGCGGCCGACGATGACCACGTCCACCTGCATGAAGAAAGTCCACATCAGGCGAGAAAGCGTGACGGTGCCGCCGAAGGTAAGAAGGCGGCGCATGCCCTGGAAGCGGAATTCGGGCCAATGCGGGAACGGCGCGGCAAGGTTGAACGCCGCCGCACGCCAGCAGGCGCCGATGATGGTCGGCCACACCAGCGCCCAGACGCCCGCGCCGGCCAGCGCCATCAAGAGCGTGCTGACGCTGGTAATCAGGGCGGTACTCAGTTCAATCAGCGAGCGGCGCTTGTATTCCAGCGCGCGCTGCAGCTGGATATCGCATACCGAGCCAAATGGCGCCAGCAGGAATTGCAGCGACAGCGCATGCAGCACCGGCGACAGTCGCGGCTCGCCGTAGAAAGCCGACAGGAAGGGCGTGGCCAGATTGACGGCCGCGCACAGGGTGCCATTCAGCACGAAGAAGATGCCGTAAGCCTGCCGCATCTGCAGCACACCCACTTCGGTCGCCTGCACCAGGGCCGTGCCCAGCCCCACTTCGGCAAACACATTCAGGAACACGATGGCGACGGAGGCCATAGCGACCAGGCCGTAATCGGCGGGCTGCAGCAGCCGCATCACGAGGATGGAAATAGCCCAGGTGAGTAGCTGGCCGCCAAAGCGCGCGCCGGCGGTCCACTTCAGGCCTGTCAGGATTTGTGCTTCGATTGCCATTGTTTTTCTTTCAGGCGACAGCCGCGTCCTTGGAAAGGTTATGCGCCAGCCGCATCACGAAGCGGAAGGCGCTGCGGTCCCAGGGTGTAAAGCGCGGCAGCTGGAAGAAGTCCTGCTTGCGGCGCGCCGCGCCGCTGGCGGTGGATACAGCGGCTTCGAAGCCCAGTTCGCGCACGATGTCCACGTGGTCCGCTCCGTAGTCCGTTCCAGGCTTGCCGTTCGGGTAGGCGAACAGGGAAACGGGCGCGCCCAGCATGTTCTCCAGCGCCAGCTTGCCCGCCTCGATTTCGCTGCGGGCACGCTCCACCGGCACGCGGGCCAGGATCGGGTGGTGCACCGTGTGCGCGCCAATGTGCATGCCTGCGGCATGCAGCTTGCGCAGCTGTTCGGTATTCATCATCAGGTCGTCGCGCAGCTTGCGCCCGATCAGGGCGGCCAGCTGCTGCACCAGCTCGAGGCGCTCGTCCATGTCGCGGTATTTGAGCTGGCCGATCAGCGCACCGATGGCGTTGCGGCGATCCTGCACAGTGCCGATGGCGTGGCGGCCCAGGCCCAGCGCAGTGGCATCCAGGTGTTCGCCCTCGGCCATGCGCACGGTCTCGATGACAGTGTCGTTCCACATGCGGCCGCCGTTCAGGAAACCGGAAGCGACAAAGAAGGTGGCGTGCAAGCCATGTTGCTGCAGCACCGGCAATGCGACTTCTGCATTGTCCGCATAGCCGTCGTCGAACGTGATGCAGGCCGCGCGCGGCGGCAGACGCCCCTCGCGCATCAGCCGCGTCGCATCCAGCAGCGGCAGCACATTGAAGCGCGAACGCAGCAGCTCAAGATGGCCGCCGAATTCCACGCGATCGACTTCGTCCGGCAGTAGCGGATCTTTCTGCGGCAGCACGCGATGGTAAATCAGGATGGACAGGCCCTGCCTGCCACCAGGCGAAAGCACGCGCAGCACGCCCTTTTCCAGCAGAGGCAAACCCTTGGGGAAAATACCGCCCTGTGTTCTCACCTGCCGCTCCCCGCAACGATCTTCCGCTCCGCCAAATAATCCTCCACCGTATCTTCCCCGGCCGGCGCGCTATGCGGCGCCTTCAGGGTTTCATCCACCAGCCGGCGCGTGGCCACCATCGCCACCATCAGGTAATACGGCACGTCGAAGTAGACCAGGCTGAGGAAGGCTCCACCGATCAGGAAGCCCATCATGCTGACCTGGATCATGCGCGCCAGCGCCGCCGCCCACTCCAGCGATTCCACGCCGCGCGCATGGCGCAGAATCCACGCGCCGTCGCGCCACACCAGCCAGTAAAGGAGCAGGTAGAGCAGCAGGCCGATATAGCCATGCTCGCCCAGCACCTGGAAATAGATACTGTGCGCGGCGTGGATATCTTCCGGGTTGGGGGCGTAGCGGTTGAAGATGAAGGGGTCGTAGATGTTGAAGCCGCCGCCGACCAGCGGACGGTCGTTGGCGAGATTGAACGCCATCTTCCAGGCATTGATGCGGCCCATGGCCGATGCGTCTTCCTCGTAATTGTCGATCGTGTCGATGCGGTTGTGCCATTGCTGCGGCATGAACAGCAGCGCCAGCGGAACCAGCATCAGCATGATGGTCCCGAGCAGGACCTTGCGCTGGCTCTTCAGCCACAGGACGAACAGCATGCCCGCCAGGGCCACCGCGGCGCCACGCGAATAGGAACCCAGCGATGCGAGCGCGCACAGACCGGCGGACACAACGATCCCCCTGCGGCCCCACTTGTGATGAACGAGGCGCATCAGATACAGCATCAGCGGCACGGTCATGATCAGCGCCAGCGCGATTTCGTTATTGCCTTCGATGAAGGTCGCGGCAGGCCCCCAGACGCGGAACTCGCCGCCCGTCTGCACCGTGAAAATGCCGCCCTTGACGCCATAGTAGCCGAGCGAAATCGCCACTGCCCAGATCACGCCTTCGATTTCCTCGCGCGTGCGCACCAGCATCCAGATCACCAGCGTCATGCCCATGATCTTAAGCACCTTGTTCAGCGCCGCCAAGTTGTCTTCCGGGTAAAACGAGAAGGCCGTGGTGACGACCATCCACATCACGAACAACAGGAATACCTTGACCGCGGGACTGTCGGGAAAACGTATCTCCTTTGGCTTGCTCAGCATCGCCAGCAGCGTGGTCACGGCAATGATGGCCGCGAAAGGGAAGGTGCGTGCAAAGCCCCAGCCCTGGGTGTGCGGATTCATCACACTGATCCAGATCCAGATGATGGCGCCATAGTAGGGGCGCTTGAAGATGTAGGGCAGCGAGCCGAATACGATCAGCGTGACGAGTATGTCCCTCATTGCCCGGCCCTCCCCTGGGCGGCCGATAGTGCGGGACTCGCGGGACTCATTTGGTGTAGGTGTTCCATGGTGTTTCCAGCTTGGTCACGCAATAGCGGTATTTTCCTGACTTCTCGGGCGGGATGTCCGCCACCTGTTCGACTTCGATGCGCACGGCGTCGCCCATGCGCGCGTGGAAGCCGCGCGCGATGCGCTCACGCTCGGCGTCGCCGAAGGGGCCGTCGAATACGACCTGGACGCGCGTCCAGTCCAGCGTTTCCTGGATGATCTTGAAGGCGCGCACCTCGGGGATGTCGCGCATCACATAGGCCAGCGCCGCGCTGTGGATCAGCGTACCGTCCGGCATGATGAGGAAGTCCGTGGTGCGGCCGTGGATTTCCTTCAGCACCGGCAGCGTGCGGCCGCAGCTGCAAGGCTCGGTATCGAGCGCGCCCACGTCGCCGGTGCGGTAGCGGATGAAGGGATAGTCGCCCGAACGCAGGTGGGTAACGACGATCTCGCCCGATTCGCCATCCGGCAGCGGCTGGCCATCGGTGCCCAGCACCTCGACGATGATGTCTTCCGCCGTGACGTGCAGCTTGCCGGCCGGGCATTCGTGGGCGATAAAGCCCGAGTCGCGCCCGCCGTAGCCATTGGCGGCCGGGCAGCCGAATACGCGCTCGATCTGCTCGCGCTGGCCGTCGTACAGGCACTCGGACGTCACGAAGGCGACGCGGATGCCCAGGTTGTCCAGGCGGATGCCCTTGTCCTGCGCATGGGCGGCAATGCGGGCCAGTACCGTCGGATAGCCGAACAGCATGCGCGGCTTGCGCTTGAGGATGCGCGCGACATGGCCATCCAGGCCGGCATTGGTGGTGGCGAAGGCCGACATCAGTTCCGTGCGCATCAGGCGGTCGCGCCAGATGCGCACACGGTCCTGCGCGCCCAGTTCGATGTTCGAGCCCCAGATGACGATTTCCGGATCGCCGATATCCACATTCCACCAGCGCGTGGCGCGCCACTTGGCGGCGATATCGTGGCTCACGCGATGCTTGCCGACATAGAAAGTCAGCGGCGCGCCGGTCGAGCCGCCGGTGTTGTAGCGCACCAGGTTTCTGGCGTCTTCCGCCTTCAGCCTATCCTGGTTGGCGCGGATCTCGTCCTTGCCCAGCAGGGGCAGGCGCGCCAGGTCGCGCACCGACTGCAGGTCGCGCGCCGGATCGAAACCGATCTGCTGGAAGATGTCGCGGTAGTACGGCACTTTTTCAGCCGCACGCACCAGCAGGGCGCGCAGGCCTTCCATGCGATGCTGCTGCAGCTGCGCCGCCGGCCAGTACTGCGATTCTTCCAGGTGGCGGCGCACCGCCACGCTCTGGTGCTGTTTCAGGGACTCATGTGCCGGGAACAGGACTCCGGCCACCAGCGAGGTGTACCAGTCGCTGCTCTGTTGGGTAGGCATATTCATTGGCGTTCTCCCAGCGCGTTTCTGTATGCGGCCAGCAGGCGCGGACGCACGCTGGCCCAGGAGTATTGCTCCACATAGCTAGTTCCGGCGGCACGCATGCGCGCAGCCAGGGCACGGTCTTCCAGCAGGCGCAGTACCGCCTGCGCCATGGCATCGGGGTCACGC
>DASWYX010000204.1:0-1658 GCA_036404755.1 Pseudoduganella sp. | reverse complement strand
TGGCAGCGTCACCTTCAGGTTGCGCGGATGGCCTTCGACCAGCTGCGGCGACAGGCCAAGCATTTCGACGGCGCTGGCATCGTCGGTGATGGCGTTGGGATCGGGCGCCGAGCCCAGGGCGCGCAGCAGCAACTGGTAGCTGAACATCTGCGGCGTCTGCGCCAGCCACAGGCCGTCACGCGGCGTGGTCTGGACCTTGCCGCCGCGCGTGGTCTTCACCGTGTCCACCACCGGCAGCGCGAGCAGGCCGCCGGCCGGGTTGCCGTCCACCTCCTCGATCAGCTTGCGGATCAGCGCCGGCGTGAGGCCGGGCCGCGCGGCATCGTGCACCAGCACCATGTCGTGGTCCGCCACCTGGCCCGCCAGCGCGCGCAGGCCATTCAGGATGGAGTCCATGCGCGTGACGCCGCCGCAGCGCAATACCGTCACGCGCGGCGGCAGCGTGATGGCGCTAATGTAGCCGTCGTCCGGGCTGACGACGATATAGGTATGCGCCACCAGCTCGCTGGCGGCAAACGCCTCGGCGGTATGCTGCAGCATGGGCTTGCCGAGCAGCGGCAGGTACTGTTTCGGGCTGGCCGCGGCCATGCGCGCGCCGACGCCGGCGGCGGGAATAAGGGCGATATAGCGTGCTGTCTCTGTCATTCTCAGTGGGAGCGACCGCCGGGGCGGTGCGTCTTTTTCAGTATGGTTTGTATCTCGCCATTGCAGGCCTTGCTGAGCCGCGCATATTCGGCCGGCGAATCGATTTGCGCCTGCAGCAGTTCAACCTTGCTCATCTCGGCCTTGATGAAGGGCATCCAGCCGCTGTCGATTTCATGGGCCAGCGCCGACCGCGCCGTGCCGGCCGGTGCGTACAGGGGCTTGCCCTCGAAGCGCCTGGCCAGCGCGTCGCGCACCACTTTTTCGACCTTGGGCAGCTGGTCCATATAAGTCTGCATATGCCGCATCTCGTGCGCCAGGATCACCTCGTAGCCGCAGGTCCCCGGCGGGAACTCGTTGCCGACGTAGACGCGCACGGGCGCATACGTCAGCTCCACCTTGATCTGCGGCGCCACGCATTCGTAGCCGCTGACGGGGTCCTGCAGCATGGGGCCATCGAGGCCGATCTGCACGCGCGATTCCGTCTTCGTCAGGCCCAGCACATAACCGTTGGGCGGCAACACGCCGCCTTTCATGCGGCTCAGGGCCTTGTAGGAGAGCTGGGTGTTGACGGAATAGCCGTTCTGGCGAGCGGACAGCACGGAAACGGTCTTGCTGATGGTGTCTTCGCAGCGGATCTGGAATGGCGTGCGCTCGGCCGCCCCTGCGCTGCCCGTTGCGAGCAGCGCCGCAAGCAGCAGCAGGCGCCACGGCTTCATCGCCTCAGTCCAGTTTCCAGCTTCCGGTACGCAGCTTGTCCAGCCAGAAGGCGCCGATGACGGTCTTGACGTCGGTGATCTTGCCGGTGCGGACCCAGTCCAGCATGTCGTCCACGCTGGCGGTGATCAGTTCGATGAATTCGCCGTCATCCAGCTTTGCCTTGCCTGCGGTCAGGCCGCGCGCCAGGTAGATGTCCAGGTGCTCGTCCGAGTAGGCGATGGCGTTGTGGATGGTGGCGACGAATTGCCAGTCGTTGGCGGTGTAGCCGGTTTCCTCTTCCAGCTCGCGGATGGCGC
>DASWYX010000203.1:0-3338 GCA_036404755.1 Pseudoduganella sp. | reverse complement strand
TGACCTGGCCTGGCGCCGACGCCGCAGCCAGCAGTTCCAGCAGCCACTGGTTGGAGTTCTGGTAGCGCGTGGAGTAGGCGTAAGCCAGCATGTTGTAGCTGGACGTGTGCAATTGCAGCGGCTTGCGGGTGGCCAGCAGCTGCGCCAGTTGCTGCTGCACGGGAGCGGGCGGGTAGATGATCTCGGCCGAGAACTGGTACAGGTCCGTCAGGAAAAAGCTGCCCAGGCCATCGTTGTAGAGCGCCGACCGCGCCGAGCCGCATTCGTTCAGCAGGTGCACGACGACCCAGCGTCCGGCGGGATGGTCGCGCCACGCAAGCCCGGCGTGGGAGTAGCGCACGCCATAGCGGGAAAGGTTCTGGCCCGCGCGGGCAACGATGGCGACCTGTGCGCCACTGGCGTCCAGCTCTTTCAGGCTGCGCTCCGCGAGGTCCAGCGATTGGCGGACTTCGTCAATGGATAGCGGCTTGTCCTCGCATTGCTGGCCGGCGTGGACGGCGGCCGAACAGGCGAGCAGAAAGGCCAGCAGCAGGGCCAGCAGCAGGCGGCGCATCAGCTTACCTTGCTGTGGTGGAGCAGGGCTTTGCCCGCTTCGTTGGGGATGAAGGCCAGCACCTTGCCCGAGGCGACCAGCGCGTGGCCGGCCGACATGGCGACCACGCTGACCGTGGCGCCGGCCGCCAGCGACAGGCCTTCGGCGGCTGCGCCGCTGAAACGCAGCGTGGCGCTGCTGGCGTCGGACGCGCCTCTCAGCACGACTTCGATGCCGTCGCCAGCTTTCTCCACGCTTTCCACCACCACGCTGCCCGCAACGGCAACGGTCAGGATCGAGCCTGCGATCACGCTGGCGGAGAGTTCGCCGGGACCGTGGATGGAGCCGGTTGAGCTGTCGCGCGCCTGTCCGGTGGCGCAGGCGAGGGCGAGCAGGGAGGCAAGCAGGACGTGTTTCATTATGAGGCTCCATAAGTGATGAGCCTTCATCATTGCCCGGGCGGGGCACTGTTGCAATGCATGAAATCACCGTCGCGGCCGCTGGCGCGGCTGGTATCATATTTCGATACTATTGGCCAGGGAGTGAGAAATGTCCAGTGTGGCGCGACTTGTGGATGCCCTGAAGCGGCAGCTGAAGGCGAAAGGCATCACGTATGCGGAACTGGGGCGGCAGATTGGCCTGTCCGAGCCGAGCATCAAGCGCATGTTCGCGGCGCGCAATTTCACGCTGGACCGGCTGGAACAAGTGCTGACTGTGCTGGAGCTGGACCTGGCGGCGCTGGCGCAGGCGGCGTCCGACGCGCCGCAGCTGATTTCGCGCCTCAGCTATGCGCAGGAAGAGGAAATCATCGGCGACGTGAAGCTGCTGTTCGTGGCCGTGCTGGCGCTGAACCAGGTGCCGGTGGAGGAGATTGTCGCCGGCTACAAGATCACGGCGGCTGAAGCGACCGCCTGCCTGCTCAAGCTGGACAGGATCGGCTTCCTGATCCTGAAGCCGAACAACAAGGTCAAGCTGCTGGTGTCGCGCACCTTCAGCTGGCTGCCGGACGGGCCGATCCAGTCGTGGTTCCGCAAGGAGGCCTACGGGGATTATTTCGACAGCCGCTTCGATGGGCGGCACGAGATCATGCGGCTGGTCAGCGTGATGCTATCCGAGTCGTCCTGCCGCGCCTTGCAGGAGCGCCTGCAGCAGGTGGCGGATGAGTTCTCGTTGCAGCATCAGGATGATGCGCGCTTGCCGTTCGACCAGCGGCAGTCGGTGACGTTCATGCTGGCCGCGCGGGCTTGGATGCCGAAGGCGTTTCAGGCGTTGCAGCGATAAGGTTTGGCGCCGCGGGCGCCGCATACACGGCGGATCGAATGATCCGCCCTACGCATCACGGATATTTTTCCGCGGGCACACCCACTGGCGCGTAGGGCGGATCATTGATCCGCCGTGCGTGATCAGCCGCGCAGCGAGCGGAGGACCGGCTGCAGAATCGCCGCGCCCAATTTCGCGCTGCGTGCGCCGTTCCAGCCATTCACTTCATCCGGATCGTTCGCATTGTCCTTGAACGGCATCTCCAGGGTCAGCGACAGGCAGCCGAACAAATGGGTGATATGCGGCGAGCCCATGGTCAGCACTTCCGGCGTATAAGGCGACTCGCCATAGCCGTGTTCCGACTGGAAGTCCGGCGACGCGATCTTGAAGTCCTCGATGAACTTCTCCTGCGCGGCCTTCTGCTCCTTGCTGAAGGTCGGCAAGGCATCGCTGCCGGCCACGAAGACGTAAGGCAGGCCCTCGTCGCCGTGGATATCCAGGAACATGTCGCAGCCGACTTCCTGCATCTTCTGCTTGACCAGGTAGACCTCCGGGCTGCGCGCCATCGAAGGCTCGTTCCACTCGCGGTTCAGGTTTGCGCCGGCCGCGTTGGTGCGCAGGTTGCCGCGCACGGAGCCGTCCGGATTCATGTTCGGCACGATGTAGAAGCAGGCTTCCTTCAGGCACTGGCTGGCGAAAGGATCGGCCGGGTCCAGCAGGGCTTCGACCATGCCTTCCACGAACCACTCGGCCATCGTTTCGCCCGGATGCTGGCGCGCGATGACCCAGACCTTCTTCTCGGCTTCCTGGTCGCCGATGATCAGCATGTTCAGGTCGCGGCCATCGACGGTGCTGCCGAGGTCCACCAGCTGGGTCAGCGGGGACAGCTGGGCGGAGTCCAGCAGGGCCAGGTGGCGCTCCCACGAGTAGGGCTCGAAGTAGGCGTAGTAGACGCTGTCGTGTTCCGGCGCGTGCTCGATGGTCATCACTTCGCCATCGAAGCTGGTCGGCACGCGGAACCAGGTATCGCGGTCGTAGGATGCCACAGCCTGATAGTCCTTCCAGCCATCCGGATAGGCAGCCTTGGACGCGTTCAGGAAGCGGATCGTCAGCGGTACGGCCTGCGCGCCTTGCACGCGGAAGTAGAACCACTGGATGATGTCGGCGGCGGAATCCTTGCGGATATTGAGGTCGATATCGCCAGCGGAGGTAACGCTGACCACATCGATGGCGCCAGCGTCGAACTGGCTGCTGATCTTGATAGACATTGTGTGTCCTGTTGGAAAATAACGCGCCGTTGCGCGGAGCCCGACATGATACTCCTTTCTAAAGCTACAATGTTTGCCAAAATCATCATAAGGAGAACGCTTCCATGGAACGTCGCAGCTTCCTGAAGAACACCGCCGCCGCAGCGGGCACTGGCGCACTGGCGGCGCCGGCCCTGGCCCAGGGCACCGTCAACTGGCGCATGGCCTCCAGCTTCCCGAAGACGCTGGACGCCATCTACGGCCCGGCCGAGCAGTTCATCAAGCGCATCGCCCAGCTG
>DASWYX010000202.1:0-14405 GCA_036404755.1 Pseudoduganella sp. | reverse complement strand
GGCCCTGAGTCCGGACAAACGCGCGGCCATGGACAAGGCGGTGCCGGGTGAAGTCAAGCCGGTGCTGACGGCCGAGCAGGAAGCCGCGCTGCACAAGGACCTGGCGGAACGTGTGGAAGCGGACAATTCCAGCGCCTTCGTGACTTTCGTCTTCCTGTCCTGCGCCGTGGTGTGGCTGATCGTCGCCTCTCTGGCCGGTCTCACCAGCTCGATCAAGCTGCACGAGCCCGACTGGCTGAGCCAGTATGCCTGGCTCAGCTTTGGCCGCATCCGCACCATCCACCTGAACGCCGTCGCTTACGGCTGGGCTCCCATGGCCGCGCTGGGCGTGGCCAACTGGATGCTGCCGCGCCTGCTCAAGACGCCGCTGGTGGGCGGGCGCTGGGCCATCCTGGGCGCGATGATCTGGAACGCGGGCCTGATCGCGGGCCTGGGCTGCATCGCGGTCGGGCTGTCCGATGGCATGGAGTGGCTGGAAATCCCGTGGCAGGTGGATATCCTGCTTGTGGTGGGCGGAGCGATGGTCGGCCTGCCGCTGGTGTACACGCTGCAGAACCGCAAGGTGCATCACCTCTACGTGTCGATCTGGTATATGGGCGCGGCGCTGTTCTGGTTCCCCATCCTCTTCCTGGTCGGGAACCTGCCGGCCGTGCACTTCGGGGTGCAACAGGCGGCAATGAACTGGTGGTTCGGCCACAACGTGCTGGGCCTGTTCTATACGCCGATGGCGCTGGCTTCCGTCTACTACTTCCTGCCGAAGATCATCGGCCGGCCCGTGCAGTCCTATAACCTGTCGCTGCTGGGCTTCTGGACGCTGGCCTTCTTCTATGGCCAGGTCGGCGGCCATCACCTGATCGGCGGTCCGGTGCCGGGCTGGCTGATCACGCTGTCCGTGGTGCAGAGCGTGATGATGCTGGTGCCCGTGATTTCCTTCTCCGTCAACCAGCACATGACGATGCGCGGCTATTTCTCCAAGCTGATTTACTCGCCGACGCTGCGCTTCATCGTCCTGGGCGGCATGATGTACACCCTCAGCTCCATCCAGGGTTCGGTGGAAGCGCTGCACAGCGTGAACACGGTGACGCACTTCACCCACTTCACCGTGGCCCACGCCCACCTCGGCCTGTACGGCTTCTTCACCATGGTCATGTTCGGCGCGGTCTATTTCGTGATGCCGCGCGTGATGGCCTGGGAATGGCCTTATCCGAAGCTGATTGCCGCGCATTTCTGGCTGGTGGTGCTGGGCTTCTCGATCTACTTCGTGGGACTGACCATCGGCGGCTGGCTGCAGGGGCTGGCCATGCTGGACGCGGCGCGTCCCTTCATGGATTCGGTGACCGTCACCATTCCCTACCTGCAGTCGCGCTCCGTCGGCGGCGCC
Organism: Pseudoduganella sp.; assembly: GCA_036404755.1. GTDB lineage: Bacteria > Pseudomonadota > Gammaproteobacteria > Burkholderiales > Burkholderiaceae_D > Rugamonas. The sequence goes on along the minus strand of DASWYX010000202.1, from coordinate 13,024 downwards.
GTGATGACGCTGGGCCACCTGCTGTTCGCCGTCCACTTCTTCGCCATGGCGCTGCGCCAGGGTCCGGGCCGCGTCGGCGCCGCCCTGCTCAACACGCGCGACAAGCCATCCACTGTCCCGGACAGCAACCTGGCAGGAGCCCGATAATGCAAGACGAACTCAAACTGCTTGGCGGCGCCATGGTGACACTGGCGCTGGCCACATCGGCATTGGTGATCGTGCCCCACATCCAGCTCAAGTCGGTGGAAGCGCCGGCGCTGCTGAAGCCTTACACGGCGGCGCAACTGCGCGGACGCCAGGTCTATATCGAGAACGGCTGCATCTACTGCCACTCGCAGCAGCCGCGCGACCGCGCCCAGGCGCCGGACGACAAGCGCGGCTGGGGACGCGCCTCCGTCGCCGCCGACTATTACTACGACAAGCCGCACCTGCTGGGCACCATGCGCACCGGCCCGGACCTGTTCAACATCGGCGTGCGCCAGCCCAGCGCGGACTGGCACCTGGGCCACCTGTACCAGCCGCGCGCCTATGTGCACGGCTCCATCATGCCGTCCTATCCCTTCCTGTTCGACATCAAGGACAAGGAGGAAGCGGGCGACCGCGTGATCAACCTGCCGCCGGGCTATGCACCGGCCGGCAAGATCGTTGTCGCCAAGCCGGATGTCATGGATCTCGTCGCCTATCTGCAGGGACTCGATCACACCTATCCGGTACTGCCCGCGCCGGAGGTGAAGAAATGAAGGGGGACCAAATGGAACATGGCAGCGTCGACGCCCAGGAACGGGAGAATCCCGATCCCACCGAGGTAGACCGTCCGATACCCTGGCTGGTGCTGACCCTGGTCGGCCTGCTCATAGGCTGGGGCGTCACCTACATCCTGATGCAGAATCCGAAGGACGATCCGGCGCTGGGGGATTCGCGCACGCTGTCCACCCTGCAGGCCAAGCCGGCCGGTGCGCCGGGCGGCGCGGTCGATGGCGCGCAGATCTACTCGGCCCAGTGCGTGGCCTGCCACCAGGCGACGGGCGCAGGCCTGCCGGGCGTGTTCCCGCCGCTGGCGGGGTCCGAGTGGGTCACGGGCGCGGACAAGGTGGCCGCGGCCATCCTGCTGCACGGGATTACCGGCAAGCTGACGGTCAAGGGCGCGGCCTACAACGGCCAGATGCCGGCCTTCAAGGATAAGCTGAATGACGCGGAGATTGCCGCGGTGCTCTCCCACATCCGCTCGAACTTCGGCAATGCTGCGCCGACGGTTGGCACCGACGTAGTGAAGTCCCAACGCGAGGCGACCAGGGACCGCAAGGACCCGTGGTCGGGAGACGATGATCTCGCCAAACTCAAATAAGTCCCCGCTCTTGCCGACTGCGGCGACGCTGTCCCTTACGTCCTCGCCTGCGGCGACTGCGGCGGCGCTGGGTCATAAGTCCTCGCCCTGGCAGACTGCGGTGGCGCTGGCGTGCGTGGCGGCGCTTGGCGTCGCGGCGGTGTGGCACGGCACGATGGGCTTCCGCGTTGTCTCGACCGAGGAGGCACGCCGGCTGGCGATCGCCGAGCAGCCGCGTACCCTGCCCTTGCCCGCCGCCCGCGATCCCGCCGCGCGCGTCACGCTGGCCACATTCTTCTACGCGCGCTGCAACGCCGTCTGTTCGGCCGTGGGCAGCGAGTTCCAGCAGCTGCAGTCCGAAATCCTGGCGCGCGGCTTGCAGGACCGCGTGCGGCTGCTCAGCATCAGCTTCGATCCGCGCGATGGCGCGTCTGAGCTGACGCACTATGCCCAGCGCATGCGCGCCGATGGACGGGTGTGGACCATGACATCGGTGCCTGATGATGCAAGACGTGCCTCGCTGCTGGTCAGCGCAGGCGTCGTCGTCATTCCGGCGCCGCTCGGAGAATATGAGCACAACGCGGCCATCCACCTGATCGACCGCGACGGCCGGTTGGTACGGATCGTCGACTACGAGCAGCCCGCCGCCGCGCTCGATGCGGCGCTCGCTCTCGCACAAGCCGTCCCCGTGGGCCGCCAGTGAAACCGGCCGCGCCAAGGGTGATGGGGGCCGCGGAGCGTTTCGCGGCGGGGGGAGGTGCGCTGCTGGCTGCGGCCTGGCTGGCGCGCGGCTGGCTGGAGGCGTCCATGGCGCTGCACATGTTGCTGCAGTTGCCGCTGATCGCGATTGGCGGCGCGCTGCTCGGCTGCGCACTGCGGGACTCGCGCGCGGCGGCGGCCCTGGCGCGGGTCGATGCACATGGCTTCACCAGCCTGGCCTCGCTGATGCTGGCGAGCGCCTACTGGATGATCCCGCGTGCGCTGGAAGAAAGCCTCACGCTGCCCCTGGCCGAAACCGCGAAGTTCGCCTCAATCGCGTTGGCGGGCGCCCTGCTCCCGTCAGCGTTGCAAAGGGCCAACCAAGTGGTCCAGCTCTTTTTCCTGGGGAACCTGAGCTGGATGATGGCGGTGGCGGGCATCCAGTATCAGGACATGCCGCAACGCCTCTGCAACGCCTATGCCCTGAACGACCAGCAAACCACCGGCGTCGGACTGGTGATCGGCTCCATCGCCATCGCCGTGCTCTGGTGTCTGTGGCAACTACCCAAACTGAAAGAAGACAATGAAGCTTCAAAGATTTGAACACGACCACAAGGACATCATGGACGGCATCCACGAGCTGCGCAAACTGATCGCCACCGGCATCGAACGCAATGCCGGCGCGATCACGCAGCTGCTGATGCGAATGAGCGCGACCATCAAGCTGCACCTGGCGGTGGAGGATCGCGTGGTCTATCCGGCTTTCGCAAAGTCGGGACGCACGGAGCTTGCGGCGCTGGGGCGGTTTTATCAGGAGGAGATGGGCGATCTGGCGAAGGTCTATACCGAATTCGCACACCGCTGGAATCTGTCCGACCGCGTGGCGGCGGACCCGGAGGGGTTCCGGGCGGAGGCCAATGCGGTATTCAAGGCGCTGTTCCTGCGTACGCGGCGGGAGGAGAGTGAGTTGTATCCGGCGTATGCACGGTTACAGGCCGCGTAAAATTATCCGCGCCGTCGATGCGCAGGCCCCGCAGGGGCTGTAGGGCGGATCATTGATCCGCCGCGATCAGCCGCAACGCGTCACCGCGCCAGCGGGTTCGGAACAGGCTCGGCGACCTTGACCAGCAGGTTGCGGTCGGTATGGTGGAAAGGCTCATCCTCCTTGCCGCGCAGGAGCATGACCGTGTCCTCCTCATAACCCCAGGTCCCATCATCGTTGATGGTGACCTTGATCCGGTACTCGGTCGTCTTGAAGCCGAATTCCAGGAAAGGATTGGAGCAGATGCCGTAGGTATCGGTCTCGCGGCGCGCCACCAGTTCGAAGGATTTCGCGTCAGGCGCCGCGGTGCCGGACGCCATCGCGATCTGGCCGCGCGGGATGGCCAGCGTCTGGATCACGGTATTGGTCGCCGGTTCCCACAGCCAGTACCCCACCTGCTCATGGTAAGTCTTGATGTTGTCCGGCTTGTTCACGATCAGCACATAGCGCAGGCCGTAGAAAAGCTGCGGGCCATTGGTAACGGGATCGATCGGATGCAGCTCGATGCGTTCGACGTAGGCCTGCTTGCGCGGGCCGTCGGCCTTGGGCTTGACGTCCAGGCCGCGCTTGCCTTCCCAGGTGCCCGCCATGGCGCGCAACGGGCCGAGATTGTTCAGGGTATTGACGTCCAGTGGGGACGGTTCGGTGTAGATGTCGTTGGAATATTCGCTCATTCAAGCATTATAGCTTGCGTTAGCTGGGAGGCAATCTCCTGCGGCGGCACCGGCTTGCCATACAGGTAGCCCTGCACCTCGTCGCAGCCGTTCTGCTGCAGGAAGCGGCGTTGCTGCTCCGTCTCCACGCCCTCCGCAATCACCCGCATGTGCAGCTGGTGGGACAGGGAAATGATCGCGCGCGCGATCGCCTGGTCATCCTCGCTGCTGGCCAGGTCGCGCACGAAGGATTTGTCGATCTTCAGGCGGCTGATCGGGAAGGACTTCAGCGCCGCCAAGCTGGAATAGCCAGTACCGAAATCGTCGATGGACAGCGCAATGCCCATCGCCTCCAGCTCGCGCATCTTGGCCACCGACTGCGCCACGTCGCGCATCACCATGCTCTCCGTGACTTCCAGCTCCAGCCACTCCGGCGCCAGGCCGCTTTCATGCAGCGCATCGGCCACGCGGCGCACCAGGCGCGAATCGTCGAACTGGCGCGGCGACACGTTGACGGAAATGCTGATCGGTTCCAGCCCGGCGTCCTGCCACGCGCGCGCCTGGCGGCAGGCTTCGCGCAGCACCCATTCGCCGATGGGCAGGATCATGCCGCACTCCTCGGCCAGCGGGATGAACTGGTCCGGGCTGATGGCGCCGCGCTCCGGATGCTGCCAGCGCAGCAGCGCTTCCACGCCGAAGATGCGGCCCGTCGCCAGGTCCACCTTGGGCTGGTAGGCCAGGCGCAGCTGCTGCCCGGCGAGCGCCTTGCGCAGCCCGTCCGTCAGCGTCATCTTCTCTTCCAGGCAGATATTCATCTCGTGCGTATAGAACTGGCAGTTGTTCTTGCCACTCTCCTTGGCGCGGTACATCGCCATATCTGCATGCATCATCAGCGTATCGGCATCGCGGCCGTCGCGCGGGTACAGCGACACCCCGATGCTGCAGCTCACCTGCATCTTCTGGCCCTCCAGCATGATGGGCTCGACCACGGCGGCCAGGATCTTGTCCAGCAGCGGCAGCAGGGCGGACGCGTTGTCGTCCACATGCGGCAGCACCAGCACGAATTCGTCGCCGCCGAAACGGCCCACGGTGTCGTTGCGGCGCACGCAATCGACCATGCGGCCCGCCACCACTTTCAGCAACTCGTCGCCCGCGTTATGGCCCATCGTATCGTTGACCAGCTTGAAGCTGTCCAGGTCGATGAAGGCCACCAGCACGGACTGGCCGGTACGCTCGGCATCCAGCACGGCCTGCTGCAGGCGGTCCGCGATCAGGCTGCGGTTGGGCAGGCCGGTCAGGGAATCGTGATGCGCCATGTGCACGATGCGCGCCTCGTTGCGCATGCGCTCACTGATGTCGCGCACGATCGCCACCACGCCGCCCTCAACGCCCACCACCTGCCAGGCCAGCCACTCGGCCTGGAACTGCGGCATCAGGTTCTGCGCCTCCTCCTGATACACGCCGCCTTCGTTGGTGATGCTCGCCAGGCGATCGAAAATGCCGTTGTGGCGCGCAGCGGGCAGCCAGTTGCAGAAGGTCTGGCTCATCAGCTGCTGCTTGCTGCGCCCCGTCAGCTGCTGGCCGCGCGGATTCACGTTGGAGAACTTGAAATCGACAATCGCGCCTTCGCGGTCGCGGATGGCGCGCAGCACGAAGAAGGCATCCATATTCGCTTCCGAGGCGGCAGCATAGGTTTCCTGCGCGCGGCGGATGCGGCGGCGCGTCTTGGCGCCCTGCCAGGACCAGACCCACCCCATCGCGGCCACGATCAGCAACAAGCCGCTGGCCAGCGCCGCCTCGCGGTAATGGTCGTCGCGCTGCTTGCGGAAAGCGGCCATCTCTTCCTCTTCATCCAGGCCGGCAAACACGCTCAGGTTATAGCCGCGCAGCGGACGCATGGCCGTGTACCGGCTGACGCCATCCCAGGGGCTGATTTGCGGCTCGCCGCCCCCCGCGAGCAGGCGCTGATCCACGGGCTGTCCCCACGAAACCTTGTCGCCGATGCGCATGCTGCGCACCACGCCGTCCGGACCCACCAGGCCGATCATGCCCCTGTCGCCCTGGCGCGCGCGCTCGTAGGCGCTGGTGAAATATGCCGGGTCCACTTCCACGATGACGATGCCGGCGAAGTTGCCGTGCGCGTCTTCCAGGCGGCGCGTAAAGTGCACGTGGAATTCCTGATTGGCCTTGTCGCGCATGGTCTGGGCGACAAAGGTGGTGGTGTTCCTCTCGCTGCGATGGAACTCGAAATAGCTTTGGCCCGCCACGGAAATCGGCGTCTTGCGCGGATTGCTGGCGACCGTATTGCCCTGTGCATCGACAATGCTGACGACGAACACCAGCCCGGAAGGCAGCAGCCCGTGCACGCCCAGTTCCGGCAGCGCGCCAAGCGCCCCCTTCTGCTCCACCGCGTACTTCAGCACTTTCAGCGTTTGCTCGATGCCAGTCAGGCTGCGCGCCACCTGGGCTTCGTAAGTCTCGATCAGTTCGTGCGCCGACTCGGCCGCCATGGCGCGCGCCGCCAGCCGTTCATTTTTCACGGCGTGGAAGGTGCCGGCCCAGATGGCCGCCAGCAGCAGGAGCGTGAACAGCGGCAGGGACACGTGCGTGTCCAGCAGCATGCGCACGCGGCGCGCACGTTTGCTGTCGCGGCCGGGCATCAGTGCACCACCAGTACGGCGCGCACGCTCGCATCCAGCGCGCTGCGTTCGATATAGCCGATCATGCCGGGGTTCTCGGCCACCAGCTTGCGCACTTCCAGGCTACCGGGCAGTTCGCGCGGCGGCTGGCCCCGGCCGGTGAAGATCATCTTGGTCCAGTAAGCCTTCATCAGTGCAGGACTGCGCTTCGCCACCTTGGCATAGAACTCGTCGCGCAGCGGCGAACCCACGCGCAAGTCGAGGGCGCTGGCTTCACGGCCATCCGGAAAGGTGGCGGCTTCGGCCAGGAAAATGTCGGCCACCTGTTCGGCCCGCAGCGACGTGACCGGGCTGCGCGCGGACACGATGACCACCAGTTCGGCAGCCGCAGCCAGACTGGCGGATACCGCAAGCGAGCCGCCCAGCAGCAGGGAAAAGGCAATATGTTTCAGCATCGCGCCTCCCTCAGAACACGAAGTCCACAGCAATGCTGGCGACACCGAAGCCGTGGCCGGAGCGGAAGCCTGGCTGCACATTGGACAGCGTGCCGCTGGTGCCGCCCTTCGGCTTCACCGCGTCGTACTGCAGCTTGAGCGCGGCGGAAGGCATGAAGTCCCAGCGCACGCCGGCCGAAGCGGAATCCTGCACAGCGGTGTGGCTCAACACCTGATTCAGGCCCTGCTCCAACGGCGCAGCGAAAGGCGGCAGCACATGCACCTCGGTCGGCGAGTTGCTGACGGATTTGCTGAATACCGCATAGGGCGTGAATTCGCCGAAGCGGTAGCCGCCGCTCACATAGCCGGCCGTTTTATCGCCCAGCATGGAGCGTGCATTAATGCGCGCAATCTCGGCCATCAGGAACCAGGCGCCCGGATCATAGTTGACGCCCACGCCGACCACCGTGGCGCGCTTGCCATTGGTTTCATAGCGCTCCGCCAGTCCGACGCCGGCGGGACCAAGCTGGCGCAAGGCGTCGATCAGTTCTGGCGCAATCCGCATGCGCAGCGTGCCCTTGATCCCGGTGACACGGACGCTCAGGTCGCCCAGGCGGCTGGTATGCGAGAAGCCCGCCATGCCCGTGGCGCGGGCCTGCAAATCGTCGCCCAGGTCGGCGCGGGTGCGGCCGGCCAGTACCTGGGTTTCATTGCGCAGGCCGAAGGCGCTCCAGCGGTAAGTCGCGTCCACGCCGTCGCTATTGGTCACGGGCAGCGCCGAATACAGTTCCACCGGCGTGCGCACCCAGGGCAGCGCATAAGCGGCCTTGCGGTAATCCGCGTTCAGGAACAGCGGCAAGGCGATGCGGCCGACGCGCAGGCTCAGGTCGGCCGTGGCCTGGTATTTCACATTGGCCCACTCCACCACTGGCGAATAAGAGTTCTTCAGGTTATGCTCCGCCACCACTTGCAGCACGGCCGACCATCGGTCCTGGTTGTAAGTGAGCTGGGCGCCAAGGCGGCTGTCCACATCCGCACTCCAGTCACGCGAATAACCGGCGCGGCCAGGATTCAATGGCGTGGACGAAAAATCGGCCTTGTGTTCCGATGAATGCACTACCGCGGCCGTGCCAAAGCCGCCAAAACGCCAGACCGGAGTGGCGGATTCGTCCGCACGGACGGCGCCCGGCACGGCAAGCAGCAAACCTGCAAGGCCGAGGGCGTGGCAAAAGGGCGACAAGGTAGGGTGCAACTTTGGCATCATAGTTATATCGGCGATAACACAGGGCGAGCGCGCGCAAGCGCCCGAGGGCGGCAAGCGTAAACTCTCTAATTCTTTGATTTAGCGGGGGATTTTTCCGGGATCGGAACCGCCTCAGGATATGGCACGGGCTCCGGGTGCCGATGAATTCTCACACTTTATAACAGCGTTTTGTGACTGTCGAGAAATTTCCATAGAGTACTGTTACTAGCTGTTTGGGAAGTTTCAACTTTGGTATTTTTGAAAGGAAGCACCGTGGCACGCCAGCTTTCATGCGGCACCCTTGTTATCAATGCCGAGGGCCAACTACTGCTCTGTCATGTGACGGGCACGGCCAGCTGGGATATTCCGAAAGGCTTGCAGGACCCTGGCGAGAACCCTCTGCAGGCCGCGCGCCGGGAATTGTTCGAAGAGACGGGGTTGAGTTTTGACGAAGCGCTGTTCCAGGAAATCGGAGAATTCGATTACCGGCCGGACAAGCGCCTCCACCTGTTCAAGGTGGAAGTGGGCGATCAATTGTGCAGCCTCGATGAGCTGAAGTGCACCAGCTTTTTCCCGCATCACATCACGGGCAAGCCGACGCCCGAAGCGGACGGCTTCCGCTGGGCCTCGCGCGACGAAATCCGCACCCTGTGCTGGCCGCGCATGGCCCAGCGGCTGCTGTCGCTGGGCTGGTAAAGCGCCTTAATACTGCTGGCGCGGTGGCGGCGGCGGCGTAGTGCTGCCGCGGTCATCCTGGACGCGTCCCGCCGGGTTGGCCGGCTCGCCTACGGCTGGATTGCTGCGGTTGCGATAGGCATCTGGCACGGCCGGGTCAACGGTCGGTGGTGGCGAAACAGTCGAGCTGCCCGTATTGCCGCTGGTGCTGGTGCCGGACGTCGTGCTTCCCGGCGGCAGCTGGTTGGACGGCATGGTGGCGTTAGGCACCGAGTTGTTCGGGTTCACGCCGGTCGACGGCATGTCCGAGGTGTTGCTGGGCACATTGCTGGGGTAATTGCTGCCGCCCGTCGTGCCGGTCGTGCTGCTGCCGGAGCTGTTGATGTCCGAATTGCTGCGCAGATCCGAGGCAGCGCGGCCGAAGTCGTCGTTCGGGCAACCCGGCATGCCGGCGCGGCCAGCCTGGTTGCAGTCCACGGCGCCTTGCCTGGTGGCGGCGGTGCCGGAGCCTTTACCGCTGCCGGTGGAACCGCTCATGCTGCTGCCCGACGTATCGGACTTGTGCTTGTGCGTGTGGGCCTTGTGGTGCTTGGGCTTTTTCTTTGTTTGCGTGGCGCTTTGTTGCTGGTCAGTAGTGCTGCCCTGGGTTGCGGTCGATTGGGCGTAAACAGCGGTGCTGGCCAGCAGTGCCGCGACAACGAATGCGTGTCTGGTCCTCATGGTTGCTCCTTTCTCTTCCGTGTGGAATGCCGCTAGGGCGAGCAAAAATTGTCCCATAACGCGAGGAAACCCTGCGTAGGAGAATGCCCCGAATTCTGGTCGGAGCAGGCCTTTTGCCTTGTTGAGTCAGGCGCCGCCGGCGCAGCGTATCGTTGTTGCCGTCATGTACGAGGCGGCCGGCGACAGCAGCCAGACGATCGCTTCGGCAATTTCTTCCGGCTCGGCCGCGCGCTTCATCGGCATCGCGGGCAACTTTTTTTCCAGCCTGTCCGGCTGGCCACCCGCCGCGTGAATCGTGGTGTTGGTGAATCCCGGCGCCACGCCGCATACGCGGATACTCTCGCCCGCCAGTTCCTTGCCCAGGCCGAGCGTGAAGGTGTCCACGGCGGCCTTGCTGGCCGCATAGCCCACATAGTCGTTCGGACTGCCCGAGGTGGCTGCGGTGGAAGATACGTTGACGATCACGCCGCCCCGCCCGCCGCGCCGGAACGCTTCCACGGCGCGGCGCGAGCACTGCATCAGCGCCAGCACGTTCACGTCGAACAGGTTCTTCAGCGTCGAAGGGTCGGTATCCATGAATTTACCCAGCCCGCCCGTGATGCCGGCGTTATTGACGAGGCCATATGGCAGGCCCATCTCCCGCTCCACCGTGTCGAACAGCCGCTCGATCTGGTCCGGATAAGCGATATCGGCCTTTACGGCCTGCGCCTGCCCGCCCGCCGCGCGGATGGCGTTGGCGACCTGTTCGGCCGCCGTCGCGTCGCGCTGGTAATTGATGGCGACGGCCCAGCCATCATGGGCGGCCCGCAGGGCGGTGGCGGCGCCGATGCCGCGTCCGCCGCCGGTAACGATCAAAACTTTAGTCATTGTTTACCAATCTGTTTTTCCGATACTTCTCATCGAGATATATAGGCTACCGCAATAGGATGCCCATGACTAAGATTCATTCATCCGCTTCACACGAAGCTCAATCTTCCAGATAAGGAGTTTGCCATGAACACCAATAACACCACCGCCCTGCCCCTGATCGGCCGCCTGCTGCTGGCCTTTATCTTCATTTTCAGCGGTATCGGCAAGATCGCAGCGCCGGCCGGCACCATGGGTTATATCGCCGCAGTGGGCCTGCCGTTCCCCCTGATTGCCCTGGTCGGCGCGATTGGCATTGAAGTGGTCGGCGGCCTGCTGCTGGCGGCTGGCCTGTACACCCGCACCGCCGCCATCGTACTGGCCGTGTTCTCGGTGGTGACCGGCGTAATCTTCCACGGCGCGATCGGCGACCAGAACCAGCTGATCCACCTGATGAAGAACTTCGCCCTGGCCGGCGGCCTGCTGCAAGTTGCCGCCTTCGGCGCCGGCTCCCTGAGCCTGGACGCACGCCGCGGCGCCACCCAGCGCGTGGCCCGCGCCTAAACCCTGGCCCTGGCCCGCAAATCGTCGATAATCGGGACGATGGCCATCCCCACCAGGATGGCCGCCAGCGGCAGCGTGGCCGCGAAGCCGAAACGGCTGAAACTTAGTGCGCCCGCCACGCCGCCAATGAAGAAAGCGCCCACCAGCGCAGACAGCACCGCAACGCGACCCCAGTCCGCCGCCACACGCGGCACGGCATGCGGGTCGCGATTCCAATAGAGGGCCTTGCCCGCCTCGATCCCCAGGTCCGTCACGATGCCCGTCACATGGGTTGTACGGATTTCAGCGCGGGACAGTTTGGTAATGACCGCATTCTGCAATCCCATCATGAAGCACAGCAGCATCACGGTGGCGGGCAGCACGATCACATCGATTTTCTGCAGGGTTGCGCCAAGCTCGCCGAAGGCCAGCAGCAGCAAGGCTTCCAGCATCAGGGGCAGCGCGAATTCGCTGTGCAGCTGGCGGCGCCGCGCGAAATTGACCAGCAAGGCGGTGCAGGCGGCGCCGGCCAGGAAGGCCAGCAGCGCGCCGGCACAGTCAGCGGCCGCTTCGATGGCGCCCAAGGCGAGATTGTCCGCCGCGGCGGACACGATGCCCGTCATGTGCGAGGTGTACTGCTTGACTGCGAGGAAGCCGCCCGCATTTGCCGCCCCGGCCACGAAGGCCAGGGCGACGCCGAGGTGGCGATTAGACTGCGCGGCGCGCTGGCGCCCCGTCAGGCGCCGGACGTAGTTGATCGGCATGCTTCCTCATCGTGAGAAGTCCTTTACAGCAGGCCGCTCACGTCCGGACGGGTCGCCAACGCCTGCTGGACGATCGTGGTCACGGCTTCGCGCTCGGCGCCGCGCAACGGCTGGCGCGGACGGCGCACGTTTTCATTCCCCACGCCGGCCAGCGTCTCAACCAGTTTGAGATTCTGCACCAGCTTGGTCGATACGTCGAGATGCAGCAGGGGCATGAACCACTGATACAGCTTCAGCGCTTCATCATAGCGCCTGGCCTTCATCAGGTTGTAGAGGGCCACGGTCTCTTTCGGGAATGCGACGACCAGGCCAGCCAGCAGACCGTCTGCACCCACCGCCAGGCCTTCGAAGGACAGGTCGTCCACCCCCATGAACAGCTGGTAGCGGTTGCCCACGGCGTTGCGCAGGTCGGTGATGCGCCGCACATTGTCGGTCGATTCCTTGATCGCCACCAGTTCTTCGCAGTCGGCCAGCTCCTTGAAGTCGGCCGGGGTCAGGTCGACCTTGTAGCTGACTGGATTGTTGTAGACCATGATCGGCAGCTTTGCGGCTTTGGCGATGATGCGCAGGTTGTCCTTCGCTTCTCGGGCATCCGCGGCGTAGAGCACGGACGGCATGACCATGAAGCCGTCCACGCCGAGGTCTCGCGCTTCCTGGACGAAGCGTTCGGCGGTCCGGGTGCGCGTGTCGCTGACGTTGGCCAGCACGGGCACGCGGCCTTTGGCGACCTTGATCGCGGTTTTAGCCACCTGCAGGCGCTCTTCCACGGTGAGCGTGCTCGCTTCGCCCAGCGAGCCGCCGGTGACGATGCCGTGCACGCCGCTGTCCAGCATCAGCGTGAAGTGCTGCTCCATTGCCGGGTGGTCGAGTTCCTCGTCGGCGGTGAACTTCGTCGTTACGGCCGGGAATACGCCGGTCCATTTTGCTGCGGTCATGTTTCAGTCTCCTCTTCGGTTGCGATGATGCTGCCGGCACGGGCCGGCGAAATGGGTGTTCGGACGGTGTCGGGCTGCCAGCCGTACAGTTGCGCGGTCGCAGCGCCGCAGATGCGGCCCTGGCACGGGCCCATGCCGCAGCGCGTGTGCAGCTTGGCGGCGCGCCAGCTGGTATGTGCTTGCAGCTCGCCATGTGTGACGTCTTCGCAGCGGCACACGATCGTGTCCCGCTCGCATAGTTGTTTCACGTCCTGTCTTAATTCGAACGCCTTTGCCAGCCTCGCCGCAAAGCGCCTCCAGCGAGCCCGTGCCGCAAATGCTTTCCGTACCTCGGCCGAGCTCCCCCCCGGCGCGCGCCAACCGCCGATCGTGCCTGCCGCGTTGCGGCCTTCCGGCGCGGCGGGGGCCATGGGTGCCTGGCCGCTGGCGTGGAGGCCGGCATTGCAGCTTGCGGACGCGGCGGGGGCGATGGGTGCCTGGCCGCTGGCGTGAAGACCGGCGATGCGG
>DASWYX010000201.1:0-5010 GCA_036404755.1 Pseudoduganella sp. | reverse complement strand
CGTCGTCGCGGTGCGCGGCATGCGCGCTCTGCGCAAGCACGACATGATCCACAACGGCGCCACGCCGGTGATGGACGTCGATCCCGAAACCTATGAAGTGCGCGCCGACGGCCGCCTGCTCACCTGCCAGCCGGCGGATGTGCTGCCGCTGGCCCAGCGCTATTTCCTGTTCTGAGCACGCCATGCTGACCTTGCACACCAAGCTACCCTCCGCCGAGCGCATCGATGCGCGCCTCGTGCTGCCTTACGAATTGCGGGAAAAATGCCGCCTGCGCGCCACGCTGGATAGCGGCGAGACGGTTGGCGTATTCACGGTGCGCGGCACCGTGCTGCGCGATGGCGATCTGCTGACCGGCGCCGACCGCCGCGTCGTGCAGGTCGTGGCCGCACCGGAAGCGACTTACCGCGTCAGCTGCCGCGACGCCCATGCGCTGCTGCGCTGCGCCTACCATCTCGGCAACCGCCATACGCAGGTGCAGCTGGGCGAAGGCTTCCTGCGCATCCGTGCCGACGCGGTGCTGAAGGATATGCTGGCCGGCCTGGGCGCCACGGTGGAAGAGGAGCTGTCGCCCTTCGAGCCGGAAGCGGGCGCCTATGGCGGCGGCCACCACCACCACGGTGAGCATGCGCACGCCGGCGCGCCTGGGCCGCTGGCGCCCATACCGCTGCGCCAGAAGATCCATCGCCCCAGCGATCCCGCGCCGGACGCCGCGCCATGATCGCCGCCTCGCAACTGCTGCACCTGCTGCAATTTGCCAGTCCGGCGCTGCCGGTCGGCGCCTACAGCTATTCGCAAGGCCTGGAGGCTGCGATCGAACAGGGCGAAGTGCGCGATGCGGCCAGCGCCGGCGCCTGGATTGCCGCCCAGCTGCGCGAGGTCGTCGCGGCGTGGGATGCGCCGCTGTGCTGGCGCCTGATGCAGGCTTACACGCGGCGCGACGCGCAGCAGGTGCAGGAACTGTCCGAACGGGCTGTCGCCGCGCGCGACACCAGCGAATTTCGCGCCGAGAGCCTGCAGATGGGCTACTCGCTGCGCAAGCTGATCGAAGAACTGGGCATCGCCGACGAAGGCGTGCTGGCGCTGGCGCAGTCCGGCGACGGCATGCCGCTGCCGGCAGCCTATGCCTGCGCCGTCGCCGCGCTCGGCATTCCGCACGAGGAAGCCTTGCTGGCGATGCTGTTCGCGTGGGCCGAGAACCAGGTGCTGGTGTGCGTGAAGTCCATTCCGCTGGGCCAGGTGTCGGGGCAGAAGATCCTGCTGGCGCTTGGCCCGGCGCTGCAGGCCGCCGCGCTGCAGGCGCGCACGCTGGCCGATGAAGATTTGTCCAACTGGTCGCCCGGACTGTCGCTGCTGTCGATGCAGCACGAAGTCCAGCATGGCCGCATCTACAGGTCCTGACACATGAATACATCCAATCCGCTGCGCGTTGGCATTGGCGGCCCGGTCGGCTCCGGCAAGACGGCGCTGTGCGAGCAGCTGTGCAAAGGCATGCGCGCACACTACGACATGGCCGTGATCACCAACGATATCTACACGCGGGAAGACATGGAAATCCTGCTGCGCGCCGAAGCGCTGCCGCCGGAACGGCTGATGGGCGTGGAAACGGGCGGCTGCCCGCATACGGCGATCCGCGAAGACGCATCGATCAACCTGGAAGCGATCGCACGCCTGCAGGCGGACTTTCCGGCGCTGGACCTGATCCTGGTCGAATCGGGCGGGGATAACCTGGCCGCTACCTTCAGCCCGGAACTGTCGGACCTGACGATCTACGTGATCGACGTGGCCGGCGGCGAAAAGATTCCGCGCAAGGGCGGCCCCGGCATCACGCGTTCCGATCTGCTGATCATCAACAAGACCGATCTCGCGCCGTATGTGGGGGCGGACCTCGGCGTGATGGCGCGCGATGCGCAACGCCAGCGCGGCGCACGGCCCTTCATCTTCACCAACCTGCGCAGTGGCGAAGGCGTGGCCGAAGTCATCGAATTTATCCGCGAACAGGGCCTGCTTGGCTCATCACATCAGGAGGTAGCATGAAAACGAAGAAAGCCGCCGCATTCCTTGCCGCGCTTGGCATTGCCGCGCCCGCGCTGGCGC
This sequence comes from Pseudoduganella sp., assembly GCA_036404755.1. Lineage (GTDB taxonomy): Bacteria > Pseudomonadota > Gammaproteobacteria > Burkholderiales > Burkholderiaceae_D > Rugamonas. Next base: position 2,915 of record DASWYX010000201.1, on the reverse strand, counting down.
ATCCGGGCCATCTGGAAGATGTCGCGGCGGGATTTACCGCCGGCCTGCTGCTGGCCGGCCTGTTCATCGTGGCCGGCGGCGGAATGCTGCTCAAGCGCTACCTGCGTCGCGCCGGTCGGCGAGAACAATAGGTGCCGCCAGTTCAGGGTGCTTGCCTTCGTGACCGGCGTAGATGGCGCGGATGCGCGCCATGTCCTGCGCCTGGTCACCCGTCAAGTCCAGGTGATCGACCACACCGACCGTTTTGTTTGGATAATCAATGTAGACCAGCAGCAGCGGTACACCGGCGGCCAGCGCCAGTTGATAGAAACCACTTTTCCAGTGCGGACGGTAACTGCGCGTGCCTTCCGGCGTAATCGCCAGCCAGTACCACGGTTCCTTGTGCATGCGCTCGGCCTGCGCGCGGATCATCCCTTGCGGCGCGCTGCGGTCGACCGGCTGGCCCCCCAGCGCGGAAAACCACTTGCCCAGCAGCGGGATACGGAACAGCGAGTCCTTGGCCAGCCAGCGAAACGGCAAGCCCACCGCCCATTTGGCAAACACTCCCACCACGAAGTCCCAGTTCGACGTATGCGGGTACACCACCGCGATGCCGCGCGGTCCCGGCAGGGGCCGGAACAGCATCTTCCATCCGAACATGTTCAGTACACGCAGGGCAAGGCGCTGGCGCCAGGTTGGCAGTTCTTCCGGACGTAGCCTATATTGGTTCATATTGTCTCAGTGTTGGCATAGTCGCCAACACTACATTTGGTAATAAAAATTTAAAAACAGACTTGCTGAAAAAATCGACGCATTCTATCTGTGCGTGAGAAGTCCAGCAAGGCCAAGGGGCCATGAGCCCAGCAGCATGTGAAGCGTAGAACAACAAGCCAGCCGGTAGCCAAGGCTGGATCGGGCGACGAACATGTAGAGAGAACATGACAGAAAAGCGACTCTTATGCGTGGTCCTCGATGACCACAGTTCGGGAGAAGCAATCGGGGCGGTACTGAAGGACTGGGAAGTAGGAAGAGCCTCTGGCTTGATGGACGCCAGGGAAGTCATACGCTCACACCGTTATCTGGTGGGCGTGTTGCTGCTCGACGCCAGCACCTGTTCGGTGGACGCGCTTGATCGCTTCCTGAGGGAGCACTGGTGGGTCAAGTGGGTGGCGCTGTTCCACTCGGCGGCGCTGGAGATGCCCGCCTTCCGCCGGCTGGTGCACGACCACTGCTTCGACTACCACACGTTGCCGCTGGACGGCGTGCGCCTGCGCTGCACCCTGGGCCATGCCCATGGCGTGGCCGCGCTGCAAAGCCCGACCATTCCCGGCAGCCGGCCCAATGGCATGCGCCTGACGGGCAACAGTCCCGCCATTACCCGGTTGCGCCAGCAGATCCTCAAGGTGTCGCAGGTGGAAGCGCCCGTGCTGATCTGGGGCGAAAGCGGCAGCGGCAAGGAACTGGTGGCGCGTGCCGTGCACGACCACTCGGCCCGTGCCGCGGCGCCCTTCGTGCCCATCAATTGCGGCGCGATGCCGGGCAGCCTGATCCAGTCGGAACTGTTCGGTTACGAGAAGGGCGCCTTTACCGGCGCGGCGCGCGACAAATGCGGGCTGATCGAATCGGCGGCGGGCGGCACCATTTTCCTCGACGAGATCGGCGACCTGCCGCTGGACATGCAGTCGAACCTGCTGCGCTTCCTGCAGGAGAAAACCATCTGCCGCGTGGGCGGAACGCGGCAGATCAGCGTCGACGTGCGCGTGATTGCGGCCTCGCACGTGAAGCTGTGGCAGGCCGTGGAAGCAGGGCGTTTCCGGGAAGACTTGTTCTACCGGCTCAATGTGCTGCCGCTCGATGTCCCGTCCCTGCGCGAGCGCGGCGCGGATGTGGTGCCGCTGGCCGAGTACTACTTCAACGTGTTCGCGGCGGAGAGGGCGCCCGGCGTCAAGGGCTTCAGCACGCGCGCGCTGGAAGCGATGCGCATGCATGACTGGCCGGGCAATGTACGGGAACTGGTCAACCGCGTGCGGCGGGCGCTGGTGATGGCCGAGGGCCATATGATCCAGGCCGCGGACCTGGGCCTTGAGGATGTGTCGCCGCCGGTGCTGGCCGATGCATTGGATGGCGTGCGCATCCAGGCGGAGCGGGCCGCGCTGCAAGCCCATCTGTGCGAAGGCAAGAGCATGACCGTCGTGGCACGCGAGCTCGGCGTGTCACGCATGACGCTGTACCGCCTGATGGCAAAGCACGGCATCGAGCCGCCATCGCGGCGCTACGCGAACGGCGGGTGAGACGCCGTCACGCTCTTGTGACAGCCGCTTCCGGCCCCGCCGTGCAGGACAAGTCGCTCAATCGTCTCAAACCCTGTCACACCTCTGTGACCCTTCAATATCCGACCTGCCCGAAACTCTGCCGGCAGGTCCGGAAAAACCCTTTAAACTCAATAGCTTCCAAGCTTTCGTCTTAGCTGGCACCAAGTTTGCGTATCTGCCTCTGCCTGGGAGAAATGCCTAGGTGGCCGAACGTTCAAAAACAACTTTTTTGGTGAGGCACAAAATGAATAAAAGCATACTGGCGACAGCGATTGGATTGATGTTCAGTCTAGGAGCGATGGCACAAAGCTCGGATCAGTCGGGGGATGGCAATACCTCGACCCAAACGCAAACGAGAACGAGGGACAGCAACAATACGAGCAGCGCGAACGACAACAACAACAGCACCGGCAATGCACGCGCCACGTCCGACGCTGCGGCAGCCGCCAACAACGGCGGTTCCGCAACCTCGAACATGACCAGCTCGTTCAACACTTCAACCGCCACGGCAACCAGCAACCTGACCGGTACCGTGACCGGCAACTCGATCAGCAATATCGGCAATATCGCTACCAATAACGGCAACGCCAACGGCGGCGCAGCGCGCGGTGGTATCGGCGGTGA
>DASWYX010000200.1:0-9619 GCA_036404755.1 Pseudoduganella sp. | reverse complement strand
TACCAGGGCGTGACCGGCATCGCCTATATCCAGCTGGACGACGAATCCACCGGCTCGCCGCGCCTGGGTACCAGCAAGAACAATCCAAGCCATATCCCGCTGCACCCCGGCCTGTTCGACCAGCTGGAGAAAACGGGCAAGGCCATCCTGTCGCAGACGGAAAAGGTCACGGAGCGCATCAACACCCTGCTCAGCGAGGAGAACCAGAAGCAGATGCTGGGCGCCTTCAAGAACATCAGCGACACGGCGCGCGCCTACCAGCAGATCCCCGCCCAGCTCGGGCCGACCATCGACAAGCTGCCAGCCTTGGCCGCGCAAACCCAGAAAACCCTGAACCCGGTGGAACAGCTGGCGGCGGACGCCAACCGCGTGACCGCCAGCCTGCAGGGCCCGGACGGCGCCGTGGCGCGCATATCCGGCGCCGTGGACCGCGCCACCACTTCGCTGGAAGCGGTCACCAGCGGCGTCGAACTGGATACGCTGCCAAGCTTCAATGGCCTGGCCGACGAGACCAAGTCCTCGATGCGCGCCGTGCGCCGCACCATGAACAACCTGAGCGACCGCCCGACCAGCCTCCTGTTCGGCGCGCCCAACACGCCGCCGGGCCCGGGCGAACCCGGCTTCGAGTCCCCGACCAAATAAGGACCCTACCGTGAAGACTACCCTGATCCTCCTCAGCCTCACGGCCGCCCTGGCCGGCTGCGCCGTCACCGGCAAGAGCCAGTCCCAGACCAGCTATGACTTCGGCCCATTGACGCCGGCCGGCGTCGCCGACAGCAGCGGCAGCAGCGGCACCAATGGCGCCACCCCGGCCGCCGCCGTCTTCCCTGCCATCGTGGTGGCCGACGTGACCGGCCCGGCTTCGCTGGACACGCAGCGCATGTATTACCGCCTCCTGTATTCGGATGCGCAGCAGTCCCGCCCCTACGCCTACAACAACTGGAGCGTGACGCCGCTGCAGCTCCTGAGCCAGCGCATGAAGGCGCGCTTCGCCCAGGCGGGCGTGAAAGTGCTGAACACCACCGACGCGGCAGGCGGCCTGCCGCTGCTGCGTCTGGAGGCGGACGACTTCTCGCAGAATTTCGACAGCGCCACCAGCGCCAGCGCCAGCGTGTCCCTGCGCGCCTCCGTGTTCCGCAACCACAAGCTGGTGGACCAGCGCACGTTCAGCCGCCGCGCGCCGGCCGGCAGCGCCGATGCGCCGGGCGGCGCACGCGCCCTGGCCGCCGCCTCCGACGCGATTGCCGCCGACATCCTGGCCTGGATGGCCACCCTGCCGCAACAGTAATCGATGACGGAAGAGAGTCGAATCAAGCGAGGTTCCCCGGTGGCGCGCGCCGCGCTGCTGGCCTATATCCTGCTGATCGTCTACGCCAGCCTGTACCCCTTCTCCGGCTGGCACAACCAGGGCTTGTCGCCGCTGATCTTCCTCGAGCACACGGGGATGCCGCGCTACTGGACGATGTTCGATGCCGGCATCAACGTGGTCGGCTACATCCCCTTCGGCATGCTGCTGGTGTATGCGATGCGGCCGCAGGTACGCGGTGTGTGGTCTTTCCTCCTGGCGTCGCTGATCGGCATGCTGGTTTCCGGTTCGATGGAAGCAGCGCAGACTTACCTGCCCAGCCGCGTCACGTCCAATCTCGATTTCTATACCAATACCGTGGGCGGCACGATCGGCGCCCTGATCGGCGCGCTCAGCGCGCGCAAGCTGATGGACACCAGCCACCTGTACAAGCTGCGCCAGCGCTGGTTCGCCCAGCACGCCAGCCAGGGCCTGGTGCTGGTGGCCCTGTGGCCGCTGGCCATGATTTATCCGCAGCCCTTCCTGTTCGGACTGGGGCAGCTCTTGCCCATCCTCTCCGAGTGGCTGAGCGAGCTGCTGGAGACGGATCTCGACCTGACGGCCTATGTGCGGCCGGACGTGGTGCTGTCGGTCGAACAGTACTGGCTGTCCGAGACCATCGTCACCGCCTGCGGCATGGTGGGCGGCGGCCTGACCCTGCTTTGCCTGCTGCGCAAGACGGCGCCGCGCGGCGTGCTGGTGGCGCTGCTGGTGCTGGCGGCCGTCGCCGTCAAAACCGTGGCGACCGCCCTGCTGTTCTCGCCCGATAATGCCTTCATCTGGGTCACGCCGGGCGCCCAGGGCGGCTTCCTGATCGGCGCCATCATGCTGGCCGGCCTTGGCTTCGCGCCGCACCAGTCGCAGCGCCGGCTGGCCGCGGCGGCGCTGCTGCTAAGCCTTCTGATCATCAATACCACCCCGATCAATCCCTACTTCAGCGAGACGCTACAAAGCTGGGTGCAGGGCAAATTCCTGAACTTCAACGGCGCGGCGCAATTCCTGTCCCTGCTGTGGCCCCTGGCGGCGCTGTGGTTCCTGTGGCTGCCGTCCCATAAGCTCAATAAGGCCTGATCGCGGGTATCATTACGGATTCACCAAGTAACAGAGGTCGCCATGAGTGAGCAATACTACAAACATCCCGTGTTCTTCTGCATGAACCACCGTGATGACGGCCGCGAAAGCTGCGGTCCGCGCGGCGCAGAACAGGCGCAGAAGCACGCCAAGAAGCGCTGCAAGGAACTGAACCTGAACGGCGCCGGCAAGGTGCGCATCAACCAGGCGGGCTGCCTGGACCGCTGCGAGCACGGTCCGGTGGTGGTGGTCTACCCGCAAGGCACCTGGTACACCTATGTGGATACGGCCGATATCGACGAAATTATCGACAGCCATCTCGTCAATGGCGTGGAAGTAGAGCGTTTGAAGATCAAGAATGATGAATAAGAATTCGCAAAAATTTACCCTGCAGGGCGGCGCTGGCCAGATGGAAGGCCTGATCGACCTGCCCGTGGACGCCCCGAAGGGCATCGCGCTGGTGGCGCACCCGCACCCGCTGTACGGCGGAACGATGGAAAACAAGGTCGCGCAGACCCTGGCCCGCACCTTCGTGGCCCTGGGCTATGTAGTGGCGCGCATCAATTTCCGCGGCGTGGGCACGTCCGAAGGCGTGCACGATCATGGCCACGGCGAGACCGACGACATGATGATCCTGTACAAGCACATGACGGAGCAGTATCCGGGGCTGCCGGTGGCGCTGTCCGGCTTCTCGTTTGGTACCTTCGTGCAGTCGCAGCTGCAGCAGCGCCTGACCGCCGCCGGCACGCCGGCCGAGCGCCTGGTGCTGGTGGGCGCGGCGGCGGGCAAGTGGCAGATGGCCGATATCCCCGCGAACACCATCCTCATCCACGGCGAGCAGGACGAAACCATTCCGCTGACCGATGTGTTCGACTGGGCGCGTCCGCAGGATGTGCCGGTGATCGTGATCCCGGGCGCCGACCATTTCTTCCACCGCAAGCTGGGCCATATCAAGAGCTGGGTAATTGCGCTGTGGCAAGGGCAAAAGGACACCGCTGAGCCGGCTTGAGGCTCTATAATTTAGCCGCAACTTTCACTTCCCGGCGGATCGATGGTCCGCCCTACATTCCGATTATGAAAAAAATTCTCGCGGCACTGGCTACCAGTGTCATGCTCATGACGTCTGCCGTGGCGCAGACCCTGCCTCCTCCGACCGTCGCGGCGAAGTCCTGGCTGCTGCTGGACGCTACCAGCGGCCAGATCATCGCTTCCCAGGATCCGAACGCGCGCGTGGAGCCGGCATCGCTGACCAAGATCATGACCGCCTACCTGACCTTCCAGGCGGTCAAGGACAAGAAGCTGTCCCTCGACCAGAAGGTCAACGTCTCCGTCAAAGCGTGGAAGGTGGATGCCTCCAGCTCGAAGATGTTCATCGATCCTGCCGTGCCGGTATCGATCAACGACCTGCTGTACGGCCTGATGGTGCAGTCCGGGAATGACGCCGCCGTGGCGCTGGCCGAAGCGGTGGCCGGCGACGAAGCGACCTTCGTCACCCTGATGAACCGCGAAGCCCAGCGCATGGGCCTGACCAATACCCACTTCGCCAATGCGCACGGCCTGCCGTCGCCGGAGAACTACACGACGGCGCAGGACCTCTCCGTGCTGGCGCGCCACGTGATCCAGGACTACCCCGAGTTCTACAAGATCGACTCGGTCAAGGAGTTCACCTATAACCGCATCAAGCAGCAGAACCGCAACCGCCTGCTGTGGCTGGACCCGACCGTCGATGGCATGAAGACCGGCCACACCGAGGCGGCGGGCTATTGCATGGTCGCTTCCGCGCACCGTCCGGCCGGCAATATCGACCGCCGCCTGATCTCCGTGGTGATGGGCACGACGTCCGACTCCGCGCGGACCCAGGAAAGCCAGAAGCTGCTGAACTGGGGCTTCCAGAACTTCGACACCGTAAAGCTCTACTCCAAGGGCCAGGCGATCCAGACGCCGGAAGTGTGGAAGGGTGCGAAGAGCACCATGAAGATCGGCTTCAAGCAGGACATCCTGGTCACCGTGCCGAAAGGCGTGGCCGCCAAGATGAAGCCGGTGCTGGAGCGCAAGGACCCGCTGGTGGCGCCGGTGGCCGAGAATTCGAAAGTCGGCTCGCTGAAGATGATGGTCGACGGCAAACCGCTGCTGGAACTGCCGGTAGTCGCGCTGGAGACGGTGGAGCAGGCGTCCATCTTTGGCCGCGCCTGGGACTCGATCCGCCTCTGGCTGAAGTGATCGTATGAACAAACTCAATCTGTCGCCCATCGTGGCGGGCATGTGGCGCATGACCGAATGGAACCTGGCGCCTGAACAGCGCCTGGCCTTCATCGAGCAATGCATCGAGCTGGGCGTGACCAGCTTCGATCATGCGGACATCTACGGCGGCTATGGCGTGGAGGGACTGTTCGGCGAAGCGCTGGCATTGAAGCCATCGCTGCGCGACCAGATCCAGCTGGTGAGCAAGTGCGGCATCAAGCTGAAGTCCTCGCGCCGTCCCGCGCACACCATCCAGCATTACGACACCAGCGCGGCCCACATCCGCGCCTCGGTGGAGAATTCGCTGAAGGAGCTGCGCACGGACTACCTGGACCTGCTGCTGATCCACCGCCCGGACCCGCTGATGGACTTCGACGAAGTGGCGAACGTCTTCAGCACGCTGCACGCTGAAGGCAAGGTGAAGGAGTTCGGCGTATCGAACTTCTCGCGCCACCAGTTCGACATGCTGCACAAGCGGATTGCGCTGGCCACCAACCAGGTTGAGTTTTCACCGCTGCACCTCGATCCGCTGTGGGACGAGACCTTCGACGGCCTGCAGGACAAGGGCATCCAGCCGATGATCTGGTCCCCGCTGGCCGGCGGCCGCCTGTTCTCGGAAGGCGACGCCGCCAGCGAGCGCCTGCGCCTGAAGATCAAGGAAATCGCGGACGAACTGGGCAAGCCGTTTGCCAGCGTGGTGTTCGCGTGGATCATGCAGCTGCCCTGCAAGCCCGTGCCGCTGACGGGCACCGGCCGCATCGAAGGCGTGCAGGTGGCGATGGAAGCGACCAGGTTCCAGCTCAGCCGCACCCAATGGTTCGAAATCCTCCGCGCCGCACGCGGCCACGAAGTCGCCTGATTCAATCGTCGGGGAAGACCTCGGGTGGGGCGATGCCGCGCCACCCGTTTTTCCAGGCGATGTTGAGCAGCAGCGTGCCCGTGATGTAGAGCAGGAAGAAGAGGACGAAGTAGTTGAACCGGAGCCAGGCCAGCAGGGCAAGGTTCACGGCCAGGATCACGAAGGCCGCCTTGCTTTTCTTTTGCTTGGAGCTGGGGAAGCGCACGGTCGACACCATCAGGCTGCCCACCGCGAACAGCAGCGCAACGACCAGGTAGCCTTCCAGCGCGGTATCCGGATATTCGGGCCAGCACACCACCACCGAGGCCACGCAGGCCGCCCCCGCCGTGATCGGCATGCCGACGAAATATTTGGGATCGGTGCGTCCCACGTTCACATTGAAGCGCGCCAGGCGCAGGGCGCCGCAGGCGACGAAGAAGAAAGCCGCAATGCCGCCGGCCCGCAGCAGCGTGGGGTCGGAGGGCCCGATCTGCACGAAGCCCCAGCAGTACAACAGCACCGCCGGCGCGCAGCCGAAGTTCATCACGTCCGCAATCGAATCGAGCTGCACGCCGAACTGGGAGCTGGTTCCCGTGGCGCGCGCGACGAAGCCGTCCAGCGCGTCGAAGATCCCGGCCAGCACCAGCAGGAAGGCGGACAGGCGGTAGTCCTGCGCGAAGCCCAGGTAGGCGTTGTCCACCGAGATCACGATGCTGGCAAAGCCGCAGGCGATCGACAGCAGGGTGACCGAGCTTGGCAAGGCGAACTTCGCGCGCTGCAGGCGCTGTTGTCGGATGGTGTTCAAAATATGGCAATGATGGTGAATTGGAAGGTGTATTTTACCTCTGCCAACCAAATGTAACTAAGACGTAACGGAACCGCATCTACAGGGAAATTGGCATAAAATCTGGGAATGGCCGGCCCGTCTGCCCGGCGATTTTTCCGGAGCCCACCATGCGTTTGAATACTACGCTCCCGGCCTGGCTGCTGGCCGCACTGTTGACCGCCTGCGGTGGAGGCGGTGGCGGTTCTTCTGTCGGCAGCAATACCGGCGTGACCCCGCCCACCACGCCCACGCCGGCTCCAACACCCACCCAGCCCGGCGCGCCCACGGCCACCGGGGACACCGCCGCCGATGGTTTCAACTGGTTCAACTACCGCCGCAACCAGATCGGCCTCTCCACGCTCACGCGCAACAGCCGCATCGATACGGCCGCCGCCGGCCACTCGAACTACCTGCGCCTGAATAATACGGTGGTGCACAGCCAGACCCCGGGCAATGCCGGCTTCACCGGCATGGAGCTGAGCGACCGCCTGGCCGCCGCCGGCTACACGCTGGTGCAGCCCTATGCCTATGGCGAAGTGATTTCGGCCGCCTCCGACCGCAGCGGCTTCTATCACGCGGAGGAACTGATCGCCGCCATCTACCACCGCTTCGTCGTGTTCGAGCCGGTGTTCAAGGAGATGGGCACGGGCGCCTCCACCAGCAATAGCAACTACACCTACTTCACCGCCGACCTGGCGGCCATCAACGGCTATGGCGCCGGGGTGGGGCGTGGCAATGTCGCCAACTATCCGGCCACCGGCCAGACCGGCGTGCCCACCAGCTTCTTCAGCGACAATGAATCGCCGGACCCGGTGCCGAACCAGAATGAAGTCGGCTATCCAATCAGCGTGCACGCCGATATCACGGCGCAGCTGCGCGTGACCAGCTTCACCGTGCGCCAGCGCGGCGCCACCTCCGATCTCACGGTGCGCCTGCTCTCGCGCGCCACCGATACGGAGACGCCCACCTCCGCCGCCGCCATTATTCCGCTGACAACGCTGCGCGCCGGCACCACCTACGACGTGAGCTTCAGCGGCACCGTCGATTCGGTGGCGGTGTCGCGTAACTGGTCGTTCACCACAAAATAAAGGCCGCAAATGCTGGACCCGTTTCAGGGCGCTCTGCTATCGTGTTCCCCATGAGCAAGCAAGTACCAGACGCCCCGATCCGCCGCTGCCTCGATACCGAGGATGGCCTGGGCCGTCTGATGGGCAAGCGCGCACTGTACCGGCAGATCCTGCAGCGCTTCCTGACCGACTACAGCGGCGCCGTGCCGCGCATGACGCTGATGCTGCAGGCGGGCGACCGCACGCAGGCGCAGCGCGAAGCCCATTTGCTGAAAGGGTCGGCGGGCCTGATCGGCGCACAGCAGGTGCACGACCTCTCGGTGCTGCTGGAGAACGCCGTGGCGGCGGGCACCGACATCTCCACCCTGCTGCCCTTCCTCGACGACGCGATCAGGCGACTGGTGGTCGCGATCGAACGCGTGCTGCCGGAGCTGCCGGCGCAGGAGGAAGGCGAAATCGAAGACGGCCCGATCAACCTGCACGAACTTCTGCACAAGCTGGCCTTCCTGCTGAATGAGGGGGATGGTTCGGCGATCGACCTGGTGGAGCAGCATGCCGGTGTGCTGGCTGCCGCGCTGGGAGTGACGGCTTACGAGGCGGTTGCAGCCGCCGCACACGCCTTCGATTTCGAGACGGCGCTGGACGCGCTCTACTCGGCGCGCTGAAAATCTTCTGGCTTCAAACGGCTTACCGCTCGTATTCGGCTTCTTCGTCGAAGGCGTCGGCGCATTCCTTGCCGCAGAAGCGGCGCACGCTATCGAGGGGCTTCTCGCAATACCAGCAGGAGCCCTTGGGCGGCAAGGACTGCCTGGTGCGCGGCGCGGCGGCCGTCGCGGGCAAGGCGACTTCGGTCGGCGTTGTGTCTTGTGTCGGTTCCACGATGTTCCCCTTTCGAGACCCTGATCCCAGCTTAGTTCACCTTGCCGCGGCGGCTATGAGCGACATCAAGAACGCCGATAGCCGCGGGCAAAGTTTCGTTTTGCCTGAACAAATAATAGCAGGATTAAATCAGGTGGTTTGGAAGCCCATCGTGCGCCAACGCACACAAAACCAACACTCCCGTTTGGAATAGAGGGGAAGAAATTTTTTCAATGAAAAGCCGGCACGCGATAGGCGCGCCGGCTGTCGCTTATTTGCCGATGCAGAAGCGGGAGAAGATCACGCCAAGCAGATCGTCGGAGGAGAAGGCGCCGGTGATGGTGGAGAGCTGCGTTTGCGCCAGGCGCAGTTCTTCGGCGAAGAGATCGAGGGACTGGTCGGTCTGCGCCGCGTGCTGGCTGGCGATATCGAGATGGCGCGCCGCGTTCTTCAGCGCGATCAGGTGGCGTTCGCGCGCCAGGTACAGCGACTCGCCCGTCTGCTGCCAGCCGGCGATGCGCAGCAGCTCCGTGCGCAGCAGGTCGATGCCAATATGGTCATGCGCGGACAGGTAGATGTGCGTCGCGTCTTCCATCCGGTCGACCGAAGGCTTGTGGCCCGAGAGGTCGATCTTGTTCCAGATGCGCAGCACCGGCACGCCGTCCGGGAAGCCGGCGACGATCGCTTCGTCGGCGCGGGTCGGGCCCTGGTCCGCATCCAGCATGTGCAGGATCACGTCCGCCTTGCCCACTTCGCCCCAGGTGCGCTCGATGCCGATGCGTTCGACCACGTCCACCGCCTCATCGTGCGAGCGGATGCCGGCGGTGTCGATGATGTTCAGGGGGATGCCTTCGATCTGGATGGTCTCGCTGACCTTGTCGCGCGTGGTGCCGGCAATCGGCGTGACGATGGCCACGTCCGCGCCCGCCAGTGCGTTCAGCAGTGACGACTTGCCAACATTCGGCTGGCCCACCAACACCACGTTCAAGCCTTCGCGCAGCAGCGCGCCCTGCGACGCCTGGCGGAACACATGGTCCAGCGCTTCCACGATGCCTTTCAGCTGGCCGCGCGCGTCGGACTTTTCGAGGAAGTCGATTTCCTCCTCCGGGAAGTCGAGCGTGGCCTCCACCAGCATGCGCAGGTGGGTCACGCGGTCCACCAGCTCGTGGATGGTCTTCGAGAAGGCGCCGGACAAGGAGGCGCTGGCCGATTTCGCCGCCGCTTCGGTGGACGCGTCGATCAGGTCCGCCACCGCTTCGGCCTGGGCCAGGTCCAGCTTGTCGTTCATATAAGCGCGGCGCGTGAACTCGCCCGGCTCCGCCAGGCGCAGGCCGAACTCCTGGCCAGCCTCCAGCACGCGCTGCAGCAGCATC